>CALATR010000412.1 GCA_937891875.1 uncultured Pseudomonadota bacterium
CCAGGGCCCGATCGAGCATCCCGACGAGATGGCGTCCAGCCGCACCCACGTGGCCCAGGTGGTGACGACCCGCCACAAAGCCCGCTACGAAGCACTCTTCGGGCCGGCGCCCGACCTGTCGGATTCCGAGCGCTTTCCCCCCTTCGCCCGTCCCGATGCCGATCCGGACACCCCGGCCGCCCAGGCCTGGGCCGCCATGTCCGACGCTGATCGCGACGCCGTCATGCAGGTCTTCGTCAACGCGCTCAAGTCCATCGCCGCCTACGAGCGCGAGCTGGTGCCCACCGAGGCACCGTTCGACCGCTACGTGGACGCGGTGGCGGGCGGGGACGCCTCTGGCGGGGGTGCCCTCACGGACGCGCAGGTGCGCGGTCTGTCCACCTTCCTCCGCGAGGGCAACTGCACGGCCTGCCACAACGGCCCGATGCTCACGGACCGCGCCTTCCACAACCTCGGCCTGCCCCTGGCCGGCGTGTACGACGCGGGTCGCTCGGTCGGCGCCGCCCAGGTGCTCCGCTCGGAGTTCAGCTGCCGCAGCCGCTGGTCGGACACGACCGACTGTCCCGAGCTGGACTACCTGGACCCGGCGTTCCCCGACTTCCAGCAGGCCTTCAAGACCCCGACCCTGCGCAACGTCGCCCAGACCGCCCCGTACATGCACCACGGCGCCCTGGCCGATCTGGACGCGGTCATCACCTTCTACAGCGAGCTCCCCGGCGATCCGGCGGCCAACCACCGCGAGCTGACGCTCCAGCCCCTGCACTTCACCCCGGAGCAGCGGGCGGATCTGATCGCGTTCCTGGGTGCGTTGTCCGGCGCTCCGCTGTCCGCGGATCTCGTCGGGCCACCGGCCAGCGACCCGGCCCCCTAGCTGGTACAACGGGGTCGGAGGTGTGCATGGTGCGCTCGGCGCTGCCCCTGGTCCTGCTCTGCGCGTGTGGCGGTGAGCCCGACTGTGACGAGCTCGCCGAGAGCCTGGTCTTCGACGGTGGGTTCGAGAAGGGGCTCGAGTGCTGGCGCACGGCCGGCGGCACGTTCGCGGCCACGGCGGAGGAGGACGGCGACCGCGCTCCGTGGGTGGTCGTCCCCGCCGCGACCGAGGGCAGCGACCAGGACAGCGTGCAGATCGCGTCGAACCGGTTCTACGTGGTCGACCGGCAGCCGATGCAGGTGTCCTTCCGCGCCCGGGCAGAGAGCCAGCGCTCGATGTGGATCGACATCACCGGCGAGGAGAGCGGGCTGAAGGCCTACTGGCTGCGGGTGACGCTCGAGCCGGAGTGGCAGAGCTTCACCTTCGACTTCGAGTCCAACGCCACCGCCGATGACACCGTGCTCGCCTTCTTCTTCGGCGAGAAGGCCATCGGTGCGGAGATCGACGACATCGCGCTGTACCGCGAGGACTGAGGCTAGGACGGAGGCGCGTCCGTCGGCGTCTGGGGCGTGGCGACCCGCTTGCGGGCGCGCGAGATCCCGAAGGCGACCCACACCACGATGAGGATGGCGCCGAACAGGAACCACTGGCCGGCGTAGGACAGGCTGTCGGTCATCTTGGGCAGGGGCTTGTAGCCGTCGATGGGAAAGCCGTCGTTCTTGGCGCCTTCTCCGGCCAACAGGGGCTCTCCCGCCAGCACGACCGCCTCGACCTTGGGCTCGGGCAGGCGCTCCCACAGGGCGATCCAGGAGCCCGGAGGCCAGATCTCGGGCAGGCCCTCCCGTCCGGGGGTGGCGGCGGCGTCCGGATCGCCGTCCAGCGGGCGCAGCTGCCCCTGCAGCTCGACGACATCGCCGGTGCCGGGCATGATCTCGAGCGCGCGCTCCGCACCCTCCCGGGGGATCCAGCCACGGTCGACCAGGAGCAGGGTGCCAGACGGCAGCTCCAGGGGCTGGACCACGCCGTAGCCGGCCTTGGGCAGGGCGATCTGCTCCGAGGTCAGTGGGGTGCGGCCGGCGGCGAGGGCGATGGGATCCCGCCAGGTGCCGCGCACGGCGATCTTGCGGTAGTGCAGCGCCTCGACGGGCCCGGTGAGTGCGTCCTCCTGAAGCGGCGGCTGCTCGAGCCCGGCCAGGATCTCGGCCTTGAGCGCCGACTTGAACTGGTGGCGCTGGAACTGCCAGACCATGAGCGACCAGGTGACCGCCACCCCGAAGATCATGAAGAGGGTAAACGGAAGACCAGGGCGAAACTGGTTCATGGGTTGGACTCGCTCTTGGGGTCCCGGTCCTCCCGACCCTGGACCGACAGGGCGATCTCGACGCCGATCGACACGCCGATCCGCGGGCTGATCCGTCCGTCGACCCAGGCGGCGCCGGCCTCGAGGTCGATGGTGGGACCGATCCGCGGCGTGGGGCGCACCTTGACGGTGCCGCCCACGCGCAGGCCAACGCCGAGCTTGTCGTTCTCCCACTCAGGTCCGGCCAGCACGCGCCAGCGGAAGCCGAGCACGAGCAGGTCGATCATCCGCCGGATCTCGAGGGAGGGCGCGACCCGCAGCTCCGGTCCGAACAGGTCCACGCGGGTAGCGAGCCCGACGCCCCAGGCGCGGCCCAGGAGGTAGTCGAAGTCGTAGTTGCCCTTCCAGTAGCCGACGGATGCCCGGGTCCCGAAGGACGGGCCGAACGGTGAGCCCCCGAGGCCGAGGCCGGGCTGGGCGTCGATCCAGACGCCGGACTGCGACGAGGTCTGGGCGAGGGCAGGGGAGCTGACGGCGAGCGCCATGGCCAGCAGGGGGACGCTGGCGAGGGCGGCGATGCGGGAGGTCGGTCGTGTCACGGCGGGCACATAGCCGAACGGTCCGCGCGAGACCGCCACAGTCGAGGCGCGCGGTACCGATCAACGGGGTACGTCGCAACCCCCTGGGAGGTGTTCGTGAGCGACCCGCTGATCGTCCGTGCGCTGCGTGGTGAGGAGGTCGAGCGCACGCCCGTCTGGTTCATGCGCCAGGCCGGCCGCTACATGGCCGTCTACCGGGAGTTGCGCAGCCGCGTCAGCTTCCTGGACCTGTGCCGCAGCGCGGAGCTGGCCTGTGAGGTCACCTTCCAGCCGCTCGACGCGTTTCGGCTGGACGCGGCCATCGTCTTCTCGGACATCCTGACCGTCATCGAGGCCGTCGGCCGTGAGGTCGAGTTCGAGAAGGGCAAGGGTCCGGTGATCCATGACCCGGTGCGCAGCGCTGCGGACGCGAAGAGCCTGCGCCGCCCCGACGTCTCGGAGACCACCCTGCGCGTGGCCTCGGACACGATTCGCCTGTTCCGCCAGAGTCGGCCTGACATGCCGATCCTCGGCTTTGCTGGCGCTCCGTTCACCCTGCTCTGCTACCTGATCCAGGGAGGCGGCAGCAAGAGCTTCGACGAGGTGAAGAAGCTCCTGTGGACCGATCCGCAGACGGCGCAGCAGCTCCTGGACCTGCTCGCGGACGTGGTCGGCGATCACATGCAGGCTCAGGCCGAGGCCGGCGCCGTGGGCGTACAGATCTTCGACACCTGGGCGGGGATCCTCTCACCGGAGGACTGGGAGCGCTTCGCCCTGCCGTCCATCCAGCGCGCCCTCGCCCGGGTCAGCGGGGCCCCGACCATTCACTACACCCGGGACAACGCGCCCTTCCTGGATCGCCTGCACAAGACCGGCGCGGACGCCTTCGGGATCGACTGGCGCGTCGACATCGGCCATGCCCGCGCGGTGCTCGGTGACGTGCCGCTCCAGGGCAACATGGACCCGGTCGCGCTCTACGCCCCGCCCGACGAGATCACCCGCCGGGTGCACCGCATCCTCGACGCTGCGGGACCCCGGAACCACATCTTCAACCTGGGCCACGGCGTGCTGCCGACCACGCCGATCTCAGGCGTGGAAGCGATGATCGAGGCGGTCCACAGCCACCGGCGGGCCTGAGTGGCCGGCTGGCTCGGCGGGGCTGACGCCGCCGCTGCCGGCTAGTTCGGCGAGGCTTCCTCGAAGGTCACGCCGGTCGCGACCAGGCGCACCTTGCTGTTCTCGTCGAAGCCCTCGGGGACGCTGCCGGTCATCAGGTCCCAGGTCCGGGTCTCGCCGGGCTTCACCGGCACCTTCTTCTCTTCGGGCACCGGGATGCCGTAATTGCTCGACACCAGGGGCCACTTCTCCTCGCCGGCGCGCTTGCCGTCCTCACCGAGGAAGTGGATGGTCATCTGGAGGTAGGTCAGGGTCTAGTCGCCGCCGTTGGTGATGTCCGCCTTGAACAGCCAGCCGTTGAGCGGGCCCTCGGGATCCTCCGCGAGGTTCACCTTCTCCCTGGTGATCTCGCCGATCTTCACGTTGGGGGCGTACTCGGCGGCCATCTTGCGCCGGCGGGCCTCGCGGACCTTCTTGGCGTCGTGCTGGGGGTACTCGCTCAGGTAGCGGTCCCAGCCCTCGACGGTGTGGGTCTCGTCGGCCCACTCCCAGAGGAACTTCTCGCGCTCGTTCCGGGCCTTCTCCGCGAACATGCCGTTCGGGAAGCGCTTCATGTACGCGTCGTAGGCCTCGAGCGTCTGGTCGGTCTTCGCCTTCTCGTACATCAGCGTCTCGAGGCGACCCTTGGCCTCGGCGGCGTAGTTGCTGTCCGGATGCTCGGCGAGGTACTTCTCGTAGGCCTCGATGGTGTCCTGTTGGCGCACCTGCGGGAACGTGTCGCAGGCCGACGCGGCGAGGACCAGCGCGAGCAAGGGGACGATGAGCGTGCGGGACATGGGACCTCCGGGCCGTGTGACCCGGAGGTTAGCGCATGGTTCCCGGGCTAGCCGACGGTCTCGCGGAAGTGGTGCGCCCGGGCCACGATGTTGGACCAGAACTGGCTCCACGGACCGACGCCCATCAGGTCACCACCGAAGTAGTTGGGCGGCTTGACCGGCGGGTAGGCGTCCGAGAGGGGCAGCACCGTCAGCTCGAGGCGGCGCTCCTCGAGGCGCTTGCGGTGATCCTCCATCGCGCGGATGGTGTCGTCCACGATCTCGTAGAAGCCCTCGAGACGCTGGGCGAGCTCATCGCGGCCGACGGTCTGGATCATGGCGTCGACCCAGGGGGTGCCCATCAGCTGCAGGTAGTTGCGGAAGGACAGGTAGGAGCGGTTCATCAGCTCCCGGGCGATCGCCCACTCCTGCGCCGTCAGCTCGTCCTTGCTGCGGAGGAGCAGCTGGAGGCGATCCAGGCGGTGCCGGGTGATCATCGAGCCCGTGCGCATGACGAGCACGACGTTGTCGGTGCCCTCCATGCTGGGGTGGCCGGCGTGCCACTTGATCTTGCGCTCGTGGCGGTCCATGTACTTCTGGATGCCGTCGGCGATGGCCTTCTCTTCCTCGTAGTCGCCGATCTGATCGGGCGTCACGATGATGGCGGCCAGCGTCTCCGTGGTCTTGTCGCCAGCGACCGACCGCGGGATGTTCATCTTGTCGAAGAACTCCGCCGTGCGCGCGTGGTCGGATTCCTCGACGACGCTCTGAACCGTGGTGGAAAACTCGTCTTCCGTACGTGCTGCGGCGCGGACGAGGCTCGCGATGGTCGCGACCTTGGACATGGCGTCTCCTGAATGATGACTTGCCCGGTGGTCCGGTCCGGGTGACCCTCGAACGGGTGCTCGCCGGACCAGCAGCGAGCGGCCCACGTCCGTAATGCTTCCATGCCGGACCATCAACACTCGCTGGTGCGTCGTCACTGTCGCTCTCGGAGAGCCCCATGCGTGCCGTTGTCCTCGCCTTCGCCATCCTCGCGTCCGCGCCGGCGCTGGCCACCGATCACACCGACGACACCGATGTGATGGACACGGACTCAGGCGCGGTCGCGGACACGGACGGCATGACCGCTTCGGAGCGGGCGGGCGATGACGGTGGGCTCGCGTGCAGCAGCGTCGGAGGATCCGCCCTCGGGCTGACCCTGCCACTGCTCGGTCTCGCCCTCGTGGTCACGCGACGGCGCGGGTAGGACCCGGGAGCTGCCCAGGTCCTCACCCCGCCCTGGCTGACGCGCCTACTGCACGTCCCACTGGATCATGCCCATCACGATGACGCAGTCCATGGGCTGCGGCTCCATGCCGATGGTCTTGTCCAGCGGCAGGTCGCCATACTCGGGATCGAGCCGGGCGAGGCAGGGGATGACCACGGACTTCGCCAGGGTCTCCGCCGCCTTCTCGACGGCGTACGGCTTGATCTTCTTCACGTCGTTGAGCATGCCGGTGGGCATGCTGCTCGAGTCCGACAGGTTCAGGTTGTTGAAGTCCCCGCGGTAGTCCGCTGCGTAGAAGCGGAGCAGGCGGGTCATCCCGCCGGTGGACGCGCTCATGGCCGGCACGCCGCTGGCGTTCGGACCCACCTTGTTGCTGATCGAGGAGATGAAGTCCTTGATGTTCTCGCCGTCGCGGGGATCGGCGGTCTTCTCCTGCGGATCCTCCGCCACGAGGCAGACCATGTTGTTGTCGTTGTCGGCCGTGAAGTTGTTGATCTTCGGGATCTGGTCCGGAGGCGTGAAGTTGCGCAGCAGGCCGGCGGTCGTCTGCAGGGCACCGACCTTGTCCTCTTCGCCGGCGACGCCGTAGTCGTTGTAGGCCATGGCCGCGTCCAGGTTGACCCCGGCCACACCCAGCTGCTTGGCCTGGCGCCAGGTGACCACCATCGGGCCGCGACCACAGACCTCGTTGCCGTAGCCGTCGGACTCGATGAAGGTCCAGCGGCGCTCTGCCACCCGGCCTTCCTGGGCAGCGGTGTAGGCCATGACGCGCACGAGTTCTTCGGGCCAGCCAGCCGCGAGCATGGCGTTGCGCACCTTGACGAAGTCGCTGCCCGGGCGCTTGTAGACCCACCGCAGCTTGTCGAGGCGCTCCGGGTTCAGGATCAGCGACTTCAGGGCCTCCCGGTAGGCGACCATGAACTCCTGATCCCGGCGCAGCGCGGACTTCCAGTTGGTGTCGGGGGCGCCCGCCTGACCAAGGATGCGGCCGGTGTAGGCCTCCAACGTCGGTCCGCTGTCCTCATCGCCGCCCAGGAGCGCCTTCTCGGTCTTGCAGTCCTCGAGTGCCTGACCCGTCTGGGCCTGGCCGACCGCGGCCTGGCAGGCGACGAGGCCGACGCCGCCGGCAAAGAGCCAGCCCGCCACCACGACCGCCCCGGAGATGAGGTAGCGGGGGCGCAGGATGGCGCCGGTCTTGATGAACGTGCCCCAGCGCTGGAACTGCTGGCCGCCGCGGGTCGTGAGGAACATCACGAGGCCCTGGCGCTTGACCTCGGACCACAGGCTCTTGCCGGAGAGGCGGCTGCGCGCCTTGTCGAACTGGCTCGACTTCTCCTGGGCCTGGGGCGACTGCATGACCTGCAGCACGTAGAACCGAGGTCCTTCCGGCGTGACCACCGAGAAGGAGTCGGCGCTGTACGAGTCGCTCGCACCTTGGATCGCAACCGGGGAGGTCACCTGCTTGGCGCTGCCGCCGGAGCGGAAGGTGAACACACCCGCGGTGCGCTCGACCGGGGAGACGATGAAGCTGCCGTCACCCTGGCTGATCAGCTTGACGTGCTGCGGGAGGACGCCGAGGTTCTCCGGCAGGACGATGTCGTTCGCGGATGGGTCCGAGCCAAGGCGGATCTCCATCCCCTTGAACGGACCGAATCGGGTACCTCCGAACTCGGGTGCGAGCTCGAGGAAGGTCTCAGTGTGCGCCATGACTGCCCTCGTGGCGGTGCGGTGGCGAGGCTAGCACGGGGGGCCCGACCCGCACCGGCACTCCGGATCGCCGTTCGCGTGAGGTAGAGTCGCCCGCGCATCCGGATGGGCCTTCATGAACATCGTCCTGATCCCCCACAACTGGACCCGACACGTGGCGGTGGCGTTCTTCACCGGCGCGGTGCCGCTGTTGATCTGGTGGGTGATGATCCACTGGGTCGTGCTGCTCGGGCCGATCCTGTACCAGCAGGGTCTGCTCTACATCCCGCAGGCCGAGGGCACGATCCTGTTCTCGTTGATGGCGTGTGGCATCGCGGCGACGCACATTGTCGCCGAGGACGGCCTGCGGCGCCGCGCGCTGCTCTGGAAGATCCTGCTGCCCTTCCTCGCCGGCTTCTTCGCGCTGCTGTTCACCGCGCTGCTGGTGCTGGGCACGGAGCTCGGTACCAGCTGGCTCGTCGGCGCGATGTCCGCCCCGTACAGCGAGGTCTACTGGGATCCCCACACGGTGACCTTGCGACACCGCCTGGCCGAGTGGCTCCTGACCGGCATCGTCGTCGGGCTCTCCACCCTCGTCGTGCGCACCCTGTACCGGCACACGGCGCCGCTCCTGGCGATGATCCCGCCGGACAAGATGCCGGAGATGGTGTTCAAGCTCATCGAGGCGCCGCCCAACCCGCCGCGGGTCACCATCTGGATGGTCATCGACCACGTCTTCGCCGGTCCGGCGGCGGCGCTGGTCGGCGCGTCGGTGTGGCACCTGTTCGCGCACATCTTCATCAAGGACATGTTCCTGGCCACGGCCCTCGGCTTCTCCAGCTTCGGAGCAACGTTCGGCCTGCTCGCCTGGGGCGTGCCCTCGGAGCTCTACGCCGGCTGGATCCGCATCCTGTCGGCCCATCGCTTCGGCCACCGCATCCCCATCGACACCCCTGACGGGGGCCCGGTGGAGCGGGTGCTCGGCCACTACCCCCGCGGACTCGACCTCTGGGTCGGCGCGGAGCATGGCGTCGCCGAGCTGCACGCGTCCTTCGTCGTCGATCAGACCGGCGGCTACGCGGTGCGCGGCCTGTCCCAGCAGCCCATGAGCCTGAAGCGCTCGCTCGAGAGCATCGACCTGGCCTACGAGCCTGCGTCCCCGGTTCCGCTCGAGACGGACCTCCGCATGGAGGATCGCGTCGTCATCGGACCCAAGAACAACCACACCCTGGTGGAGTTCATCCTGCTGCCGAAGGAGGAGCGGTGATGCGCGTGCTCGACGCCGCCAAGTGGCTCGTCGCGGGGACCCTGCTCTTCGGTGCCTGCGCGGATCCCAAGGCCACCCCCCAGCCGATGGAGAACTCGGCGTACCGGATCGGCACCCCGGACCCGCGCGACAACAGCGATGCGTTCGTGGACATCCTGTGGACCCGCAAGCGCTGCGAGCAGGTGTTCTCCAACGACAGCATCTACGACGAGGTCGCCTTTCCGGAGGGCCACGAGCAGCGTATCGACGCCTGCGTGCCCTCGGTGGACCGGGCGACCGGCCAGGTCCAGATGTCGTTTCGCCTTGCCCAGGCGGACAACAACAACAAGCTCCTGATGCTGCCCCTCGAGAAGAAGCACATCGAGGTCAAGCACTCGGAGCGCACGGTCAACTCCTTCGAGTTCGAGCCCTACAACCCGAGCCAGCCCGATCAGCTGTTCATCCTGCTCATCGACCACTCGGCCTCGATGACCAACAAGGACGGCGGCGACCTCACCCGCATGGAGCGGGTGCAGGAGGCCCTCAAGGTCAACACCAAGGTCTTCGTCAACGACAAGGCGGCGGCGGCAGTCTTCCGCTTCTACTCTCCCGGATCGGGCATGGCCCCGGTGCTGGAGGGGCTCGAGGGGCAGAAGTGGACCGACGTGCAGCCCATCACCAAGCCGGGCGCCTTCCGGCAGGAGCTGCAGAAGCTGGGTGGAAGGCAGGGTTTCACGCCCATCTACTCCACGATCAACACCGCCATCGGGCCGCTCCTGGACAAGGACACTGCAGTCAGCCGCTACCTGGGCGGCGCCAAGGACGCGACCCCGACGATCGTGCTGCTGACCGATGGCTTCAACAACACCCGCGCCGACGAGACCTGCGGCGACAACGCCAAGGGCCTGACCCAGGCGCTCAAGGCCATCCAGTTCGCCCGGCGCAAGCCGCCTTCCAAGCGCCCCGAGGTCTACACCGTCGGCTTCGGCACCGGCTACGTGCCCGGCTGGAAGGCGCCCGAGGACGAGGTCGACGTCAGCCCGCGGGACCTCTGCGGCAGCGAGGCGGGTCGGCGGATCGACTCGGATCTCGAGGACGAGGGCATCGACAACATCTCGCTGCAGTGGCTGGCCAAGGTCGGCGGTGGGCAGGCCTTCATCAAGTCCGACTACAAGGAGCTGGCCGAGGTCCTCAAGGAGACCGCGCCCAAGCGATATGTCTGGTACAAGGTGAAGTACAAGGTGGACCCGTACTACCACCGCACCTCGTTCACGACCCGGATCAGCATCGTGCAGTTCCTGGCGGCGAGCACGGCGGTGGAGCTCCACCCGAGCGCGTGGTTCGACGCTCCCACGGGGGTGCTGCCGCCCGGTGAGAAGCGCTGGGTGGTGCCCGGCGACATGCGCATGGCGACAGCGTTCACGATCCCGGCGCTCGCAGGGTTCATCCTGCTGACCTTCCTGGGCCCGGCGATGTTCAACACTCGACGTGCTCTGTTCCGCCGCGCCAAGAAGACCTCCAAGAAGAAGAAGTAGGCGCGGGGGGGTGCCACAGTACCTCGCCCAGTACGAGGTCGTCCGTGAGCTGGGGGCAGGTGCGTTCGGCCGCGTCGTGCTGGCCGAAGGGGAGGTGCCCCGGCGCTCCGGATCGGGTGGTCGACGCCGCAAGCTGGTGGCGATCAAGCAGCTCCACGACAGCAGCGATGACAAGGCCCGGGAGGCGCTGGCCCGCGAGTTCGAGCTCATGGACCGGGTGCGGCACCGCAGCCTGGTGCGTGTCTACGAGTACATTCCCGACCTGGACGCGGTCGTCATGGAGGTCGTGCACGGCGCGACCCTCGACCAGATCATGGGCGATCTGGACGAGGTCGAGGATGCGATGACCGTCGGGGCCATCCTCGACCTCGGCATGGAGCTGCTCGACTGCCTGTACCAGGCCTACAGCACCCCCGGGCCGGACGGCTCGCCGCTTCAGCTGGTGCACCGCGACCTCAAGCCCGAGAACGTGATGCTCACGCCGAGCGGCGAGGTGAAGATCCTGGACTTCGGCCTCGCGCGGGCCCGGCGCACCGGCGAGAAGCGGGACTCGGCGGTCATGGGCACGCCGCTGTACATGGCGCCCGAGCAGGCACTGGGCCTGCGGATCGACCACCGCACCGATGTCTTCGCGGTGGCCCTGATCCTCTACGAGGCGCTCATGGGACACTCCGCCTACGAGATCGACGAGTCGGTCAGCGATCCCGAGGCCGACGTCTACGATCGCATCGAGGCGGGCGATCTGGACGCGGCCATCGAGGAGCTGCTGCAGACCTGGCCCGAGGTCGGTGCGGTCGTCGCATCGTGTCTCGCAGCGGATCCGAGGGATCGGCCCGACGACGGTCACGAGGTGATGGTCGGCCTGCAACGCCTGCAACGCCGGGGTCGGGGTGCCTCGCTCACCGATTTCTGCAAGTATTTCTTTTCCGAGGTGCATCCTCTGCCCGCAGAGGACGACGCGCCCACTGGCCGAGGCTCCCGTGTGGGCACCTCGGACTCCAACCGCCGGAAGGAGACCATGTCTGACAAGCCCCCCCGTCCTGGTGGCCCCCCTCGACCCGGTGGAGGTCCTCCCCGCCCGGGTGGACGTGCCCCGCGTCCCGGTGGTCCTCCCCGTGGTCCTGGCGGTCCTCCGCGACCGGGACCCCCTGGTGGTGCGGGCGCGTCGGCTGGTGGTCCTCCTCGCCCCGGCGGGCCTCCCGGTCGCCCGGCTCCCCCCGCCCGTCGGGGTCCGGCACCTCCCGGTCGCTCTTCCGGTCCGCCCCACCGCGGACCCATCGGCCCGGCAGGCCCTCCCGCCAGCGCCGAGCCCCCGGCGGAGCCCGATCCGCGCTCGATGCGGGACGCCCTGTCGAAGAGCAATGCCCGATCCGCGGATGACGACGGCATGCTCGAGATGGTCCGCCTGATCGACGAGGACGACGAGGAGGAGGACGACGCGCCCAAGAGCGCCACCGCGTTCTTCAAGATCCCGAAGTCCGCCCGTCGCCGTCCCTCCGGTGCCACGCCGCCCCCCGCGGGCGGTGCGCCTCGGCTCGGCGCTCCGGCACCGGGTGCAGCCCTGCCTCCGCCGGGCGGCTTTCCCGGTGGGCCCCCGCCCATCGCGGGCGGTCCCCCTCCCATCTCGGGCGGCGGAATGATCCAGGGTCCCGTGGCTGGCGGCGGTCCGATGGCCATCAGTGGCCCGACCAACGCACCGTTCGCAGGTGCCGCGGCTGAGCCCGAGTACGACGAGGACATCGGCAGGAACCGGACCCGCAGCTTCGTCACGATCGCCATCGTGGTCATCATGCTGCTGTTCCTCGGCTTTGCCTTCCTCGTGGCTGCCGGCGGCGTTGGCTACATGATCTACATCCAGCAGGAGAACGCCGAGGACGCGGGCGATGGCGGGGATGAGGGTCTGCTGCTGCCCACCGAGGGCGAGGAGACGCACTGGGGCTAGGCCCGCCAACCGCCTTCCGCGTGCTCGGCGCGCTCGGCCGGGGACCGGGCTCCCCCCTGCTGGTCGAGGATGTCCGGGACGACGCCGTCGTTGGGACGTCGGTCCTCGCTCGGCCCGCCGTCCCCGAGGTCGCTGTCGCGCTCCGCCGGGCCCCCGATCGCGGCGTGGTGGTCGAGGAGTATGTCGTCGACACCGAGCGCGGTCCGTTCGGTCACGTTCCGTGGATCGGCGGCCGGGATCTGGGTCAGATCCGGGAGGAGCACCGGGGGCCGCTCACGCGAGAAGAGGCGTGTACCCTGCTCTTCGAGGTCGTGGCGGTCCTGCGCCGCGCGCTGGCCGCGGGAGTCTCCCACGGCGCGCTCGAGCCCACGGCGGTCCGGGTCGAGCCCTCGGGCCACCTGGTCGTGCTGGGCTTCCGCGGCGGATCGGAGGACGGGGACTGTCGCGCCGTCGCCGAGCTCGTCGAGACCCTCTGCGAGACCGACGCCGACGGGCTGCCCGAGGCGGTGGAGGCGGTGCTCGCGGACTGGCCGTCCACCCTCGATGCGGTGTCGGAGCGGCTCGCTCCCCACGCGGTCGCCAGCCTCGCGGTGCTCGTATCCGATGGCTCCGCCGTGATGTTTCCCCACGCCCTCGCCGGGCAGGTGATCGCGGCGCGACGGGAGGGCGGCGGCATGCCGGCCAAGGTCCAGCTCGCCGCGGCCGGTGCGGTGACCCTGGTGCTGGGGCTGTTCGCCGGCTGGGCGCTCTTCGGCTGGAACGCCGCCCCCACAGTCGGCCACGTGGTCGTGGAGGGGGCCGCCGAGATCCAGCTCGACTGCGATCCCCAGGTGCACGGCGGGACCCTCCTGTCGCTCGACACCCCCCGCAGCTGCCGGGTCACCGCCCGGATGCCCGATGGAACAGAGCGCGTCGGGGACCTCGACGGGCGCGCCACGGGACGGTACCTGTGCGTCGGTGAGGATGGAGGCTTGACATGCTCCGAACAATGATCGGCTCTTCGCGCGCGCGCTCGGTGCTGCTCGGCGTCACTGCCGCGGTGGCGCTGTCCGCCGTCCCGACCGTGGCGCACGCGGGGGAGGGCATCATCATCTGGATGGAGTCGGACGCCCCCGACGACAAGGTGCGGCAGAAGGTCGAGAACCTCACGGCGGCCGAGGTGCATCTCTCCCACGTGGACCTCGCGTTCCCGCCGCAGCCGGCCACGCCTGAGGATGCGGCGCGCATCGAGACCCTGCGCGAGACCATGGCGGCCGGCAAGGCCAAGTGGGACGAGTTCGACGTCGAGCTCTCCATCGCCCGGGAGCTCGAGGCTGCGGTCGTGCCCATCGACCTCATCCGCGACAAGCGCGATCTGCAGGACATCGTCGACGCCAGGCTCTTCCAGGGCGCGGCGGTGCAGAAGGCCTTCTCCCCCGATGACTTCGCGGTCAACGAGGACGCCAAGCCCTTCCGCAAGGAGCTCCCCGGCATCACAGCCAACGCGCCGTGGGTCTCGGCCATGGCGCTGGACCCCGACCGCGAGCTCACCCGTGCGGACGTGGCCGACGGCTCTGCGTTCCCGGACCTGCAGGCGCTCCAGCCCGCGTACAAGGAGCTGCGCTCGGCCGAGCTCGACGTCTCCGCCCTGCCGCCCGGCGCCACCCTCTTCATCGATGGCACCCAAGCCAAGCCCGACGACAAGGGGATCATCCTCCTGCGTCCCGGCGCGCACTACACCCACGTGCTGCGCCGCGAGATCGTCTCCGGCCGGCAGATCCTGGACGTGAAGTCCGCCGCCGAGCTCGACCTGCCCCTCATCGTCGACCAGACCGAGCTGGAGCAGGCCAAGACCCAGGTGCTCGCGGGACTGACCACGGGCTTCCCGGACGACGTCAAGGAGAGCATCGAGGACCTCGCGCGGCACAACACCGGCCCGATCTTCGTGGCCGCGCTCGATGAGAAGGGACGTCCCAAGGTCGTTCCCTACGCGCGCGGCGCGGCCCTGCTCAAGTCGAAGCCAGTGACCTTCGTCTTCGCCGGAGAGGTCGGCGGTGGCGTCATCGTCTCGCCGCTCTTCGACCAGCCGGACCCGGACGACCCGGGGGCGGCCCGCAGCAACGTGACGGCGCCGGCGATCATGGGACACCTGGGCTTCGAGCTCGGGATCTACAACTTCGCGCTGATCGGCGGCTCGGACGTCTCGCTGACCCCGGCCAACGTCGTCACCTACGACAACAACAAGACGGCCTCCATCCTGCCCCAGCCCTGGGGCGGTGCTGGCGTCTACGTCCTGCGCCCGACCGGCAGCACCCCGACCATGCTGCTCGCCGGTACCTACGGCTGGAACTTCCCGGGCCACCTCGCCTTCGGGGGCCGGGTCGCGTTCGGCATCCCCATCGACGAGAACAAGACCTGGTTCCGCCTGGTGATCGGCGGTGATGCTGCGCCCACGTCCATGTGGGACGGCGACCTGAAGGACATCTCGATGTACAGGATGTACCTGCGCTTCGGTCTGGCGGGCGGCGTCTGATCCGCGGGCGTGGGCGGCACCTGACGCCCCTGCGTCTAGAACAGGTCCGCGACGTCGTCGTAGTACTCGCCGAACCGCACGCGGTTGACCTGCTGGCCGTTCTTGTACAGCTCGCGGGCGACCGCCTCGATCGCGTGGCGCATGCCGACGGGCTGGCCGCTGTACGCAGCCATGATGCAGGCGTTGATCGCCGAGTTCACGATGGCGCCACCGGCGAGGACGAAGTTCTTGGCGAGGTACTGCAGGTCGAGATCGTCGCCGCGGGGGGCGCCGGCGGGGAAGGCGCGCTCCCACAGCTTGTAGCGCTCGGGCGGAGACGGCATCGGGAACTCGATGACCGCGCCGAAGCGCCGCAAGAACGCCTCGTCGATGTTCTCCTGCAGGTTGGTCGTGAGGACCGCGCAGCCCTCGAAGCTCTCGAGCCGCTGCAGGAGGAAGCTGACCTCCTGGTTGGCGAAGCGGTCCTGGGCCTGCTTGACCTCGCCGCGGGAGCCGAACAGCGAGTCGGCCTCGTCGAAGAGGATGACGCTGCCACCGCCCTCCGCCGCGTCGAAGATCTCCTTGAGGTTCTTCTCGGTCTCACCGACCCAGCGGCTGATGACGCTGGACAGGTCGACCTTGAACAGGTCCAGGTTGAGCGAGCCGGCGATGACCTCGGCGCACATGGTCTTGCCGGTACCGGGGCCACCGGAGAACAGCACCTTCATGCCGTAGCCGCGCGCGCGGACCTTGCTGGCGCCCCAGTGGTGGTAGACCGTCTCCTGCTGGTCCAGGTACTGGACGATGTGCTTCAGCTGGTGGACGATCTTGTCGGACAGGATGAGATCGTCCCACTTGTACCGAGGCACGATCCGCTGGGCGAGGCCGCTGAACTCGGGACGCGCCGCCTCGCGACACGCCGCCCAGATCTTCTCGACCTCCGGCTCCTGGCCGCCCGCTTCCGCTCCCGCCCGGTCGAGCACGCGCTCCACCGTGGTGCCGCCGACGCTGTAGAAGCGATCGGCGATCTCGGCGGCGACGCTGCCGTCCCAGCCGCGCCGGCTGAGCGCCTCGGTCCAGGCGTTGATCCGCTCCTCGGTGGTGGTGCGGCCGACGCCGACGGTGACGTTCGGGCGGTCGACGCCCAGCATGGTGGCGACGGCCTTGCGGTCGTTGCCGCCCACGCACACCGCGTAGGGCAGGGTGGCGAGGGCGGTGCCCAGGCCCATCATCTGCAGCCGCACCTGGGGCTCGTCGTCGGTCTCGGGCACGTTGACGAGGTAGGGGATCGCGCCGTCGAGCATCAGGTCTCGGATGAGATCCCACGGTTGATCGAGGTACTTCTTCGAGCGGTCCAGGTCCACGCGCACGAGGGGGCGGTCCGCGGCACGGGCGATGGCCATGGCTACACCCTCGCGCACGCCCATGGTGCCGTTGACGATCGCGACCGTGACCGGCGTGTGCAGGGCGCCGGCGAGTCGGGCCAGGCGATCCTGGGTCACCTGGGGGACGAAGGGCGGCCGGGAGGTGTCGAGCCGGGTCGCGCCGTCGAGCAGAGGCGCGTGGTCGAGCTGGAGGATCCACCGGAGCAGCTGCGGCGCGGGGTGCACGCGCCGGCTGGTGTGGGTGTCCATGCCGTCGGGCGGGTTCAGCAGCAGCAGCCGGTGCTTGACCAGCGGAGCGCCTGGCAGGAGGCGGGACTGCAGGGAGAGTCGCTGGCGACGTTCCTGACGCAGCACCCGGGTGGCGAGGTCGACCGTCAGGTACGCCTGGTTCAGGTTGTCGTTCAGATAGGCGAAGATCTTGCCGTAGCCAGCGCTGATCTCGGGTGCGAGGGCGAGCAGGATCAGGTCCATGTCGTCGCCGTCGAGCTGGAAGCGCGAGCGGAGCTGGCCGAACTTGCCGCCGGGGGCGTCCCGGTAGGCGGTGGAGGCGGCGATGGCGTCGTCGAGACCGTCGGAGCCGGCGGGGTAGTCGATCTCGCCGTGGGCGCGAAGCAGGGCGTCGACCTCGTCGTCGGTGATGACCGAGCCCCAGAACTGGCCCTTGGCCCGCATGGCCGGCCGGGCTCGCTGTCGACGCACGGCGCGCAGCAACAGGAGGTCGGTGCGCCGCAGTCGCCGCGCGAGGTCGCTGAAGATGCTGCTCTTGGCCATCCAGTGCGCTCCGTCAGGGGCCGATCATCGCCGCGATCACGTCTCGCGGCAACCTCGTCGCCGGGTGGGGTGTCCGGCACCCGCCCGGCACCCCCGGGTCGTTCTACACGAAGCCGACCGAGCCACCCTGCATCGAGGACTGCTCCTCCTGCTCCTGCAGGTGCTCGATGATCTCGTCCGTGAGCAGGCGAACGACGCCCCGGTGGGTCACGCCCTTCTGGCGGAGCGCCCGATAGGCGGCGGCCGCCGCGTCTTCCTGACTACCCTCGGAGATGCCGCTCTCGATGTCGGCGCTGCGCTGGATGGGCACGTCGCCCTCGCGCCGGAACGCGTTCATGTTCACGTCACGCAGGATGGCGCCAAAGTCCTCGCCCGTGGAGGCGCGGTGCAGGACCATGCGCTCGATCGCGCGGGCAGCGAGCTCCTCGGCGTCGTAGTAGCTCTTGGCGGCCCCATCGCCGCCGGAGTTCAACTGGTGGTGCCGCTCGTGAGCGTAGAGAGCCTGATCTTCGGGGTTGGACGCGTCGAAGTCCTCGGCCACGAAGATGGTCTTGTCCATGGTGAACGCGCGAGCACCCAGCGAACGCAGGGCGCGCGAAGCCGTGGGGCCCGTGTAGACCTCACCACCACCTGGAAGCTGCCGGCGGTACAGACCGCCCTGGTTGCGCTCGGCAAGCCGGGAGACGACGCTGCTCCCTGCACTGGACCGCTTGGGCATCAATCCTCCATAGACGCTGGGTCCGTCGGACCCGAACAGAGGTGACTGCGTGAAGATCCTGCAGCCATCATGGGCATGGACACCAGAGGGCATCCTCGAAGACCCTGTCGTCACACTGGACGACGGATACATCCTAGGATGTTCGACGTCCGCGCGCCACCCCGGCGAGCACGTCGAGCGCCTGCCTGGCTGCCTGCTGCTTCCAGGTCTTGTCAATGCCCACAGCCACGCGTTCCAGCGCGCCTTTCGCGGCCACGTCCAGAACCGTGACGCGGCCCGCGGGGACTTCTGGACCTGGCGCGAGGCCATGTACCGGGTGGCGGGTGCCCTCGACCCGGACCAGCTGGGTGCGGTCTGCCGCCTCGCGTTCCTCGAGATGGTCGAGTCCGGTGTCACCGAGGTCGGCGAGTTCCACTACCTGCACCGCGACCCCGCGGGACGGGTCTACGCCGACCCCGATCTGCTCGCCCACGTCGTCATCGACGCGGCACGCGCGGTGGGCCTGCGCATCACGCTCCTCCGCGTCGCCTACCACCGCGCCGGCCCGGGGGAGGCCCTCCGTCCAGAGCAGGCCCGCTTCCGCGCCGACACGCCGGACGAGGTGCTCGCCGCCGTGGCGCGCCTGTCCGCCCACCCCGACCCCCACGTGCGCGCCGGCCTCGCGCCCCACTCGATCCGCGCGGTGCCCCCCGCGTGGCTCCCCGAGCTCGCGACCTACGACGGCATCGTGCACGCCCACGTCGCCGAGCAGCCCGCCGAGGTCGCCGCCTGCGAGCGCGAGTCCGGCTGCTCGCCCCTGCGGCTCCTGGCCGACGCCGGGCTCGTCACCGACCGCTTCGGTGCGGTGCACCTGACCTTTCCGTCCCCGGGCGACGTCGATGTCCTCGCGGGTGCGGGTGGGACGATCGTCGTGTGCCCCACCACCGAGCTCGATCTCGGTGATGGCTTCCTGCCGGTCGAGGCCCGCCAGCGCTGCAACCTCGCCCTGGGAAGCGACAGCCACGCGACGATCGACTTGTGGCACGAGGCGCGGACCCTGGAGCTGCACGGGCGCGCCCTCGCCAACCGCCGCCACGTGATCACGCCCCCCGACGACGACGCCGGCCTCGCGGCGCGGATCCTGCGGGCAGCGACCGCAGACGGCGCGCGTTGCCTGGGCAGCAGGGCAGGGGAGATCCGCGCCGGCGCCCCGGCCGATCTGGTCGCCATCGACCTCGGTGACGTGGCGGCCGCGGGCATGCCGCCCCTCGAGGCCGCGGCGTTCGCCGCCCATCCTGGCTGGGTGCGGCGCGTGTGGGTCGGCGGGGAGCCGGTGGTGCGGGACGGACGCCACGCCGACCATGACCGGATCGTCGCCGATGCGGTGCGGGTGATCCGCGCGGTGGTGTGACGCGGCGCGCGGGTCGCGCCGGGGGGCTGCCGGTCAGTCCCCCGGTCAGTCCCCCGGTCAGTCCCCCGCTCAGTCCCCGGTCGGGACCACGCCGGCGAGCGCCATCATCAGCACCTGGACGGGCTCTGCGGCGCGGGTTCGGTGCTCGACCCCGCGGGGCACACAGTAGCCCTGGCCGGGTCCGAGGGTGTGGGTGCCCTGGCCCTCGACGTCGAGGAGGAGCTGGCCCTGGAGCACGAAGAACAGCTCGTCCTCGTCGCTGTGGTGGTGCCAGTGGAACTCGCCGTGGAGCAGACCGAGCCGGACCACGCTGTCGTTGACCTGCACCAGCGTCTGGTTGAACCAGGGGTGCTCGTTCGCGGCGATCACGTCCGCCACGTCGAACGGCATCCCCTGGGGGTACTTCACGTCCGTGTGGATGTTGTAGACGGTCTTGGCGTTGCTCACGGGATCCTCCTAGGCGAGGCAGCGAGCGCGGATCAGCTGCTCGACCACGTCGGCGCCCCGCTCGAGGGCACCGCGGGTGACGTACTCGTCGGCCTTGTGGGCCACGTCGATGCTGCCCGGACCGAAGACGAGCGGGTCCATGGGCATGCGGGCGAGGTTGCCGCCGTCGGTGGCGAACCCGGCCGCGCCGACGTCGGGGCGTGCGGCGAAGGGGCGCAGCAGGTCCTCGAGCGGGGTGCCGGGCCGGGTCAGCAGGGCGGCGATGCCGTGCAGGCGCTCGAGCTCGAGGGTCCAGGGCCCGTCGAGGGCTGCCAGTCGCCTCCGGAGCTCGTCGCGCACGGTCGCGGCGTCCTGGCCGGGGAGAGGCCGGTAGCCGAGCTCGACAACGCACTGGTCGGGCACGATGTTGATGGCGGTGCCGCCCCGGATGCGCCCGACGTTCATCGCCACCACCGGACGCTCCAGCTCGGGGAGGTCCACCGGCTCCGAGGCGAGCTCCAACGCGAGTTCCTGCACGACCCGCACTGCGGCGGCGGCCCCCTCGATGGCGTTGACGCCAAGGTCGGGACGGCTGCTGTGGGCGGCGAGCCCGCGGGCGGTGATCCGCAGGGACTCGTGGCCGGCGTGCATGCGCAGGATCTGGAAGTCGGTCGGCTCCCCCACCAGACAGGCGCGCGGGGTGGGGCGCCCGTCCGCTCGGAAGTGGTCGACGAGGTGGGCACTGCCCAGGCAGCCGACCTCCTCGTCGTAGGTCCAGAGCAGCAGGAGCTCGCGGGTGAGCCGATCGCGCGGGATGCGGCGCAGGGCCTCGAGCGTGCAGGCGATGAAGCCCTTCATGTCCGCCGAGCCGCGCCCCACCAGGCGATCGCCGCGCGTGGTCAGGACGAAGGGATCGGTGGTCCACGGCTGGCCCTCGGTGGGCACGACGTCCATGTGGCCCGTGATCGCCAGGCCATCCGTGCCCTCCGGCCCCAGCGAGGCAACCACGTTGTGCTTGCCGTCCTGGTGCGGATCGGACACCAGCCAGACCCGCAGCCCGAGGGCTTCGAGCTGCTCGGCCAGCCACGAGGCGAGGGGAGCGACCGGCCGGTGGGAGACGGACTCGAACGCGACCAGCCGTGTGAGATCGTCAACCAGCGTCGCCAGGGGCGCCCTCCTCTTCCTCTTCCTCCTCCAGCGTCCACCAGGGGTCCCGGGCGCGCGTCTTGTTGGGGAGGTCCTTGAACTGGGTCTCGTCGCGCTGGACCTCGTCAGCGAGCTTCTCGATCTCGGCTGGCAGGTCTGTCGGCGCGCACGCCTGGGCGGGCTGGATCTCCTCCATGACCGCGGGACCGTCGCTCTCGGGCTCGAGGTCCTTCAGGCCGATCTGCGAGCCCGCACCCTCGAAGGCCTTGCGCTCCGCCTCCATCGCCTGCTCCACGATCTGCGCCCCCCGGCCCAGGGCCCCGCGACAGAGCTGGTAGGCGGCCATCTCGTAGAGCTTGGCGGCCTCGTGGTAGCGGGTCGGATCGGGCTTGGTGACGTCTTCCTTGTGGATGTCGGAGATGTCCTTCCAGGCCGTGCGCATCTTGTCGTTGCCGAAGTTCGCCTCGCGGACCTGGGCTTCGCGCATCGCACCGAGGCGGTGAGCCAGGTGGGCCAGCAGCTCGTCCCGGCTGGCGTTGCCCTGATCGATGCGTCGCTTCAGCTCATCGTTGCCGAGCGCCTCGCCCATGCGCAGCATGCGCGCCGCCCCGGGGTCCTTGATGGCGCCCCGTGCGTTGGCTTCGCCGATCGACTGGCCGGCAGCGCCGCCGGACTTCTTTCGCGGTCCCTGCATGCCCCGACGGTATCACGGCTCACGAGGCCCGGGCGGACGGAATCGTCTTCGGATTCAGGGCGATCCTGGTCCCGGGACTTGATCTCTGTCGGAATCGATGGTGAGGATCGCGTCCCGCGAGGGACAGGGGGTCCCATTCCTTCCATCACACGTCATGCCCGGCTGCACCGGAGCTTCCCCGGCGAGCGTCTGCACAAGGACCGCTCGATCCCGGGTCGCCTCGTCAAGCGCGACCGTGAGCTGCGCGTGTTCGAAGGGCTGGTCTCCGCCAAGATCAACCTCGATCGCACGGTGCGGAACAACCGCCGCCTCGTCGAGCCCGAACCCAACGCCCCCCTGCTGATCCGCATCGTGAAGTACCCCTACCGCCAGGAGACCCACCGGGGCCGACGCCGCAAGGTGTTCGAGGCCGGTGTGCAGGCGCGCTCCCGCCTGGAGCAGCGCGAGCTCCCGATGCGCGCCGGTCGCGCCTTCAAGGGTGAACCCATCGTCGGCAATCCGATCAAGGCCCTGGACATCCACCCCGCACCCCTCGCCGCCCCGCCGGGCGTGGACGAGTGGCTGGCGAGCGTGGACCGTCGGCTCGACTCGCAGCCTGGAGGCGTCTGATGGAGCGCGTCCTCCCGGAAGGCTTCGAAGTAGGTCCGAACCAGGCTGACAACACCATCGGTGAGATCACCGAGGCGCTGCAGCGCTTCCTCCTCGACGGCTGGCCCGAGGGCACGCCCCCGCCCAGGCTCGAGGAAGACCTCTCGTTCGTCCCCAAGGACCGCGAGGAGGTCATCTACATCTACATGTACCGGCTTCAGCAGAACGACGCGCTGAAGAACCCCAAGCGGTACCGCACGACTCCGTTCTCGGTCGCTGATGAAGAGCAACCCGAGAACAGCACCCTGTACTATGAGTGGCCGCCTCTCTATCTCGAGCTCTACTACATGATCGCTGTGCACTCCAAGTTCAGGAGTGACGCCGAGCGTCTTCTCGGCTGGGTCATGATGCGGCTCCACCACGGCACTCATCTGTTGTATCGTCCCCGCC
>CALATR010000413.1 GCA_937891875.1 uncultured Pseudomonadota bacterium
CTTCGGTGAGCCACGCCGTCAGGAAGCCCGGCCGATCCACCTCCACCCGGTACCAGGCCTCGGCCCCGCCTTCCGCGATGTCGGGGGCGCAACTGTACGAGTCGGCGACGCGGGTGGTGGAGCCCGAGGTCGTGCCGGCCTGCTCGCTCGGGAACGTCGTCACCGTCGCCAGGATCGGTGGTCCCGGCTCGTACGCCGCCGCCGCGACGCTCTCCTTGACCGGCTCGCGCTCCGCGACGGCCTCGGGCTCCGCGACGGCCTCGGGCTCCGCGACGGCCTCGGGCTCCGCGACGGCCTCGGGCTCCGCGACGGCTTGTGGTGTGGGTTCGGGCTCCGCCGTGCGCGCTGGCTCCTCGGGGTGCAGCGGGATCGCCGCTGCGGCGATGGGGGCGTCGTCGACGGGATCAGGGCTGGGAGCGGCCCGACGACCCCAGGCTGCTGCGACCACCGCCACCGCCAGGGCGAGGATCACCACCTGCCCGATCCCCATCGCTGCGAACAGGCCGGTCGGGGCGCCGGTGCCTCGACGGGCGGCCAGCGCGGCCAGCGCCCGTCCCCGCTCTGCGAGCACACCCTCGAGCGCTGAGATGCGCGCGGTCAGGGCAACCGGATCTGCTGCAGACATGAGGTTCTTCCTTGTGAAAGGCTCGGGTCAGGTGAACAGCAGCACGCCCAGGACCAGGACCATCAGGGCGGCCACGAGACCCTGGGCGACGAGCACGCCGGCGAGCAGGCCCCGACCGCGGGGAGCGGGCGGCTCGGCGTCCAGGGCCTCGCGGATCATGGCGTCCTGGCGGGTCAGGTCGGCCTCCAGGCGCGCGACCGTGCTCATCAGCTCCGACACGTCCACCCGCGGCTCGGCGACCTCGACCTCCGGGGGCGGGGCGGGTGTGGCCAGACCAGCGCCCGACCGCTCCGGGGGACGGGGGCTGTTCGCGGCCGGGGTGGGCGCCTCGGAGGGATCGTCGGGCTCGGCGGGCCGCGGGATCACCCTGGGACGCACGGCGGTGACCTCGAGGTCCTCGAACTCGTCCAGCTCGTCGGTCACGATCATCGGCTCGTCTTCGAGCACGTCGCCCTGGTCACCCTGCGCCGCCAGCGAGGTGAGCTCGCGCAGGTCCCCCAGCGGCTCCTCCGGCAGGGTCGCGTGGCGGGCGAGCACCACGTCGAACGCGTCGCCGGGGTCGGAGATCAGCGCGAGGAGCGCCTTGACGCCAGAGCGTCCGTCGTTGGTCTTGGCCTCGAGCAGCTTGCCGGACTTGACCAGGACCGTGCCGCGCCAGGCGCGCCGGCGGGTGACCGTGATCTTGAGCACCTGTCGGCTGGCCGTGACGATGGACAGGATGTCCAGGAAGGAGTGTTCGTCGAACTCCCCCCGGATCACCGAGTGGTGCTTGGCCGGGTCCCGCCGGCGCTCGTCCCGCCGGTCGGCCTGCAGCTCGACCAGGCTGCCGAGGGGGCGAGGGAGGCGATCGGCCTCGGACCTCCGATACAGGGCGTACGAGACGATGCCGACCCGGCGCATGTCCAGCAGGGCGCGGCGTCCGATCCACCCGTTCGGGTCGATGCGCGCCTCGCAGACCAGCCCGGACTTGCACAGCAGCACGCCTTCGGACCCGTCCTCGCGGCTCAGGCGCAGCTCCATGCGCTGGCGGGAGAGCGACATGACGTCCAGCACGTCGGTGAGGCCCGAGTCGGCCACGACGCCCGACAGGATCAGCTTCGGAGGCTCCGGGTCCACCGACGTGCTGGCGGTCGCTCCGCGGAGCAGCTCCGCCAGGTTGCCGATCGGGCGCAGCTCGCCGGCGCGGAACGGCTGCCGATAGACCCGCACCTTGCCTCGTTGGCGGCGGCGCAGGGCCTGCACGGCGGAGGTCCCCTCCGGTCCGCTCGCTCCGGCCCGGGCGTGCAGCACCGTCCCCGCCTTGACGACGATCGCAGCATCGCCCTCGTCGATCTCGACGCGGAGGCAGCTGCGGCTCAGGCTCACGGTGTTCAGGATGTCGTCGAGGGAGACCTCGTCGAGGGATCCTTCGAGCACCAGGGTCGCGTTGGACATGTCGACCTCACGCGACCCGACCGAGGTCCATCTCGACCCGGGCCGAGCGACCTCCGATCTTCATGGTGGTTGCGAGCAGCTTGTACAGCCGAGTCCAGGAGTCCTGGAGGTCGGGGGTGAACGCGTCGCCCAGGCCTTGCTCGAGGGTCCAGATCAGGGCGGCCCCGACGAAGTCGTACGACTCGTCCGGGATTTTGTACAGCGAGGCGTGTCGGCGGCCCATCGCCAGCACGACCAGCGCCAGATCGTCCTCCGGGTCGATCTCCTCCTCCCAGTCCTCCTGCATCCAGTCCAGCGACTTCACGATGAACGAGAGCATCGTGACCAGCTTGCGACGCTGCCCGGACATGTCCGCAGGAAACAGCTCGACATACTCCGGCTTCAGCTCGAACAGCCGCTTGTAGAAGAGCTCGGCCGCGGTCTCCGCGATGGGCACGACCAGTCGCCAGCTGCGGACGATGTCGCGCTTGTCAGCGTCGGTGAGCATTGTGCACCTCGAACCCCCCAGAGGAACGAGTGGGGGTACAGGTGAGGGTAAGGGCGCGTTCAGGAGAATACAAGAACGGACTCAGGACCAGTACTGGATCCGATCTTGGTAATCAACGGTTTACGCCGCTATCAGCGAAAACCTGTCATGCACTTTCACTGAGGTACTGCGATTGGTGCTCCGCGGGGCCATGGCGTGTCTGGGGCCCGGCGTGGCGCCAGGACTCAGTACGGCAGGCCCGGCACGTTCAGGCGGACCTCGCGCAGCTGGCCGGTCTCGGGATTGCCGCCGAAGCTGGTGATGTAGAGCGTGCGCTGGTCGTCGCCGCCGAACGCGACGTTCGTCACCCGGGGCACCGACCAGCCGCCGAGGCGCTCGCCGCTGGGGGAGAGCACGACCACCTCCCCGTTTGTCGTGACGTACACGTTGCCGGCGCAGTCGACGCCGAGTCCGTCCGTGCCGCCCACCCCCCCGAAGCGGGTGCCTGCGCCGACGCTGCCGTCGTCGGACACCGGGTGCGCGGTCAGGGTGGGCGAGCCCCCGACGTAGAGCACGCGCCCGTCCGGCGACAGGGCGATCCCGTTGGGCTTGGTCTGGGTCACGTCGAGCCGGCTGACCGTGCCGTCGGGCGCGACCCGGTAGACCCCCTCGACGGGCTGGTGGTCGCAGCCCCCGCACTGCCAGTCGGGATCGGTGAAGTACACCGTGCCGTCCGCGGCCACCGCCAGGTCGTTCGGCGAGTTGAAGGGCTCGCCCCCGAAGCGATCGGCGAGCACGTCCGGCTCCTGGTCGGGCTCGGCGGGGTCGAAGGCGGCGATGCCGGTGAGCCTGTGGTTCGCGGTGAGCAGCCGCCCGTCCACGTCGAGCGCGATTCCGTTCGAACCGGCATTCTCGATGAACACGCTGAAGCCCTCGCCGGGCGTGTAGCGCAGCATGTCGGCGTCGTTCGGGTTTCCGCTGAACCGGATCTGGGAGAGGTACAGCGCGCCGTCGCGCCACACCGGACCCTCGAGGAAGCCGGCGGACGGGGGCTGAGGCACGCCGGCGATCCCCGCGGGGCTGGTCCCGGCGAGGTCGAGCACCAGGGACTCGGAGCCTGGGGGGCACC
>CALATR010000414.1 GCA_937891875.1 uncultured Pseudomonadota bacterium
CGCCGCCCCCCGCCTCGACGGCGTCGCCCTCCCCCGCGCCGAGCAGGGGCTGTGGAAGCCGCTCGTCTCCGCCACCGCCGAGTCCAGCGACCACATCGGCGCCCTGCTCATGCTGATGATCGGCTCCATCGGCCTCGCGGACGTCGTCCAGCGCACCGAGGCCATGACCCTCTTCCCCGCCACCCTCGGCGGTCCGTACGTCACCATGGCCGTGCTCGTCGTCGTCATGGTGCTGGTCGGCATGACCATGGACGCCCTGGGCGCGGTGGTGCTGGTCAGCATCAGCCTGGTCACCCTCGCGACCGACGCCGGCATCCACCCGGTGCACTTCTGGCTCATGGTCTTGTGCGCCTTCGAGCTTGGTTATCTCTCGCCGCCCGTCGCGCTCAACCACCTGCTGGCCCGCCAGGTCATCGGCCCCGCGTCCCACGTGGAGGAGGACGACACCGAGGGCTTCTGGGCCCGCAACGAGCACGTCTGGCTCCCCATGGCCGTCATGGCGACCGCCCTCGTGCTGGTGGCGTTCGGCGGCTTCTGGTTCTGGCCGCCGGGGGCGTAGGGGGGACATCGGAGTTGAGATTCGCGGGGGGAAGAGAAGGGGTGCTGCGTGCGTCGGGCCGCTCCCTCACCACGAAGGCACGGAGGCGCAGAGGGCCACGGAGACAGAAAGTGAGGGTCGAAGTGGATTCTGCTGGCGTACGCCACATCATGGCCTCGAACGTCTGTTCCGGTCGACCGGTCGTCCTCTCCGCTGAAGCGCCCCCAGGGACCCGACCGAGAGGACGGGCTCGCGGCAGGAACGACCCCACAAGGCTCTCTCGACCCGCTCGCGAGAAGGACGTTCTCCGCGCCGCCCGCTCCCGCCTCCGTGGCCCTCCGCGTCTCCGTGTCTTCGTGGTGGGGGCAGGGCAGACCGCGCGGACGTTCCCCAATCCCGCCTTCGACGACCCCGAACCCCGAGCCCGACCCGGACCCCGACCTACCCCCGCTCCCTCAACACCCGCGCGTTCCGCTCCGGGATCCCCGCCACATCGGGGTGCCCCGCGATCGCCCGCTCCACGCTCTGTGCCCGCAGCAGATGCCACAGGGTGACCGGGCTGCGGTTCACGGCGTTCGCCGGGTCGTCCGGGTCGGCACCGGCGAAGCAGAAGTCCGGGTGAAACGCCACGATCTGCAGCTCGCCCTCGTAGCCTTCGTCGGCGAGCACGTCTTCTGCGAGGGCGGTCAGGTCGAGGAAGGTCTCGAAGTCGACCGGCAGCCCGGTCAGCAGCAGCAGGGTGGTCTCGACCACGGGGTGCTCGTCCAGGTGGCGGGCCTCGAGCAGGAGGTCGGTGACCGCGCCCTCGGGATCCTGGGCGTCCGAGCTGGCGATCCGGACCCGGCCGGCGCGGAGGGGACCGGCGGCGAAGGGGCAGAGGTCGAGCCCCACGATCTCGTCGCGGAGCCAGACACGCACGGCGGGGATCGGCTCGGTCATGGACCGCTCCTAGCACCGCGAGGTAGTACCCTGCCGCGCAGGAGGAGCGATGAGCGTGCGGCGACACCTGGTGAGCCTGGCTGGAGCGGGCGTGGCGACGGTACTCGCCTTCGGGAGCCTCGGCGGGAGCGGCTCCGATGCGCCGCCCGATCCCACCCCGGTGGAGCGCGTGGACATCGCGCCGCCCGACCCCGATCAACCTCCCCAGGGCGGCGGAGAGGACACCGCGGCCGAAGAGCTGGACCGTGGACCCGGCAAGCCCGAGGTCGGCGTGTTCCTCGACCAGGATGCGGCGACCTGCGAGCCCGGCCACACCCGCGTCGGCGCCGATCCCAGCACCCACCCCGACGTGCCCTTCGTCGACCTGCCCTCCCTCGAGCCCCCCGACGTGTTCCAGCTCGACGCGTCGCCCCCCGAGGGCGACCAGGCCGTGCTCGCCCGCGGTCCTGGCGAGGGCGACCTCACCCGCTGGTGCATCGACGGGGCCGGCCTCGGTCAGGGGCCCGCCGTCTTCTCTCGGTTGAACGGGCGCTTTCGTGTCTACGCCACCCTCGTGGACAACGAGGTGCAGGGTGAGGTGACGGCCTGGTCGTACTCGGATGACGACCCCCAGGAGCGCAACGTCCAGGAGCTGGTCATCCACATGGACCACGGCATCGCCGATGGCGCCGTCTCCGCCGACTGCCCGCTGCAGGACATGAACGCCATCTGCCCCGCTGGCCTCGGCGTGAAGGGCGCGTTCGACCGGGAGAAGGGGCGCACCGGCGAGTGGGTCTGGAGCAGCTTCGACGGGGTGAACGAGCAACAGCTGAAGCTGTACTTTCGCGACGACGAGCCATCCGGCATCGTCAGCATCAAGACCCGGACGATGGGCTGCACCTGCACCGAGTCAGGCCGAATGGACGGCAACGGACGCCAGGGTGCGTGGCGCAAGCGCTGCACCGGCGAGCCCTGTCCGGGCAACGTCGAGCCCATCCGGACCTTCCGCGACGACGTGGAAGTCGAGTAGCGACTGCAACAGTTCCCGGGTGGGTGCGTAGGGTCGTCATTGAGTGTCAAGCCGGTCTGGTCGACGACCGACAGGGGCATTAGCACCAGTGGCGTCCTACCTACCGGTCGGTAAACATGAACTCTCCCGTCAACCAGCGCATCATCGATGTGGCTACCGAGCTCTTCGCCCAGAAGGGCTACGGGTCGACCTCGGTTCGCGAGCTGGTCGAGGCGGTCGGCGTGACCAAGCCGACGCTCTACTACCACTTCGGCAGCAAGGAAGGCCTCTTCCTCGCCACTGCCCAGGCCCACATCGACACCATCGAGCAGGTGGTGCGCGAGTCGCTGGAGCAGGGTGACACCCTCTCCGACAAGCTCGAGGCCCTGCTGGCCTGCAACATCCAGTTCGCCCTCGAGCGGCCGGACGTGCTGCGCTTCCTGACCACCTGTCTGCACCAGGTTGACCACGGACAGCCCGAGATCGACCTCAAGACCGTCGATACCACGACGTACTTCCACCTCACCAGCGCGTTCGAGGCCGCGATCGAGCGGGGGGAGCTGTCCTCCGAGTTCGACGCCGTCGTCGCCGCCATCAGCTTCCTGGGCATCCTGCGGGGCTGGACCTTTGCCGCCTTCCATGGCGCGCCGATCCACCCCGACACTGCCCGAACCGCCGTCCACCACTTCCTCCATGGGATCTACCCCCGATGACACGCCACTTCGTCATGGGCGCGCTCCTGCTGGGCCTCGCCGCCTGCACCGCGAGCGCCGAGTCCATCCCCCACGACAACTCGTCCCAGGTCGCGGGGCGGGGCACCCGCGTGGAGGTCGCCACCATCCAGCCGACCGACGCGCGCCTGGACCTGTCCCTCACCGGTGAGGTCGAGGGCGCGGAGGACGCCATGCTGGCGAGCGCGCTCGGCGGCTACGTCGAGTCGGTCAAGGTCCGCTCGGGCGATCGGGTGAGCAAGGGCCAGCTGCTGGTGGCGGTCGATCGTGCCCTCTACGGGGCGGCCTACTCCCAGGCCGAGGCCCAGCGGGATCTCGCCAAGGTGGAGCTTGGACGCCTGCAGAAGATGGGTGACGCGGTGAGCCCCAGCCAGCTGTCCCAGGCCGAGACCCAGCTCAAGGTGGCCGAAGCGGGGCTGCAGCAGGCCTCGGTCCGCCTGCGTCGCGCGTCGGTCGTCGCGCCGTTTGCCGGCGTCGTCAGCGCGGTCTCGGTGAGCGAGGGCGAGGTCGCGGGTCCGGGCACCCCGGTCGTGCGCCTGGTCCAGCTCGACCCCGCCATCGTCAAGGTGCAGGTGAGCGACCGCGATGTGGTCGCCATCCAGCCCGGTCAGGACGTCATCGTCACTGCGGCCGCCATCGGCCAGCAGCTGACCGGCACCGTCACTCACGTCAGCCCGGTGGGCGACGGCAACACCCGCAGCTTCCAGGTGGAGGTGAAGGTCGACAATGCCGACCGGGTCCTGCTGCCGGGCATGGTCAGCCGCGTCACCATCCACCGCGACATGGGCGAGGCCATCGTCGTGCCCCAGGACTGGGTGATCTCCCGTCGTGACGGCCACGGCGTCTTCCTCGAGGTCGACGGGTCCGCCGCCTGGCGCCCCGTGACCCTGGGCCAGGTCCTTCACAACCAGGTCGTCGTCGAGGACGGCCTCGGCAGCGGCGATCGGGTCATCATGGTCGGCCACCGCGAGCTGCTCGAGGGTGACCCCGTGCTGGTCTCCCGCGAGGGCGAGTGCTGTACCGACGGTCGCGTGCGCTACGGCGTCGAGGAGGGCTGACGTGATCGCCTGGGTTGTCCGCAACGCGGCGCCGATCTTCGTCGCCACCCTGGCCATCCTGCTGTTCGGCGGGTGGTCCTACAACGCCATGCCTCGCGAGGCGGCGCCTGACGTCAAGGTGCCCTTCGTGATGGTCACCACGCCCTACGTGGGCGTCTCCCCCAAGGACATCGAGAGCCTCGTCACCATCCCGATCGAGAACGAGATCGCGGGTGTGAACGGGCTCAAGGAGATGAAGTCCACCTCCGCGGAGGGCGTGTCCATCGTCTTCCTGGAGTTCGAGCCGGACGTCGACATCACCGACGCCCTGCAGAAGGTCCGCGACCGCGTCGAGCGCGCCAAGTCCGACCTGCCCGACGACGCCGAGGACGCGATCGTCCGCGAGATCTCCTTCACCGACATCCCGGTCATGATCGTCACGGTCGCCGGTCCGGTGGACGAGACCGAGCTCAAGCGCTTCGTCGAGGAGCTGGAGGACGAGGTCGGGCGCGTCAATGGCGTGCTCGAGGCCGAGATCTCCGGCGGCACGGAGCGCGAGTACCGGGTGCTCGTCGATCCCGGTCGGCTCGATCACTACGGCTTCACGCTCAACGACGTCGTGAGCGCGCTGCAGTCCGAGAACGTCAACATCCCAGGTGGAAACGTCAAGACCGGCGACGGCAACGTGCTGCTGCGCGTGCCCGCCGAGTTCAAGCAGACGGCCCAGCTGGAGGAGACCCCGGTCGGCGTGAAGGGCGGTCACACCGTGCTCATCCGCGACGTCGCCCGCATCGAGGACGGCCTCGCCGAGCGCGCCACCTACGCGCGCATGAACGGTCAGCCGGCGGTGTCCCTGCGCGTGAAGAAGCGCTCGGGGGCGAACATCGTCGAGGTGGCGGACATGGTGAAGGAGATCACCGAGCGCCATGCCGCAGACTGGCCCGACGGCGTCGAGTACCGGATCCTCGCGGATCAGTCCGAGAGCATCCGCAACATGGTCAAGGAGCTGCAGAACAACATCCTCACCGCGCTCGTGCTGGTGGTGGGCGTCATCCTGTTCTTCATGGGCGTGCGCAACAGCCTCTTCGTGGCGCTCGCCATCCCGCTGTCCATGTTCGGCACGTTCGCCGTGCTCTCGGCCCTCGGCTTCACCCTCAACATGGTGGTGCTGTTCAGCCTGATCCTCGCGCTGGGCATGCTGGTCGACAACGCCATCGTCGTCGTCGAGAACATCTACCGGCACATGGAGCTGGGGAAGTCCCGCTGGAAAGCGGCGATCGACGGAACGAACGAGGTCGCCATCCCGGTGGCTGCGTCCACCGCCACCACCGTTGCCGCGTTCTTCCCGCTGGTGTTCTGGGGCGGCATCATGGGTCAGTTCATGGGCTACCTGCCCCGCACGCTGATCATCGTGCTGGTCGCCTCGCTGGTCGTCGCCGTCTTCATCCTGCCCGTGTTCACGAGCCGGCTGATGGCCGTGAAGAAGACCGCCGCCGAGGACGAGACCCCCGAGGAGGCCGCGGCGCGTATCGACCGCGAGGAGCGCGAGGCCTACGAGAACCCCGGCGTTGTCATGGGCGCCTACAAGACGCTGCTCCTGTTCTCCATCCGCTGGCGCTACCTGGCGCTCGCCGCCGGCTTCCTGGGCCTCATCGGCACCGGCGTCGTCTACGCCTTCCTCAATCACGGCACCGAGTTCTTCCCCTCGACCGAGCCTGATCGCGCGGTCGTCAGCGTGCGCGGCCCCGACGGCACCGACCTCGACACCACCGACCGCATCGTGCGCCGGGTGGAGCGGGTGCTGGCCACCACCGACAACGTCGACGTCTTCGTCAGCGAGGTCGGCGTGGGCAGCGGCAGCGGCGGCGCCCTGCTCGGCACCAACTCCTCGCCCCAGTCGGCGCGGATCACGGTCGACTTCCTGAAGCACCCGTCCAACGCCCGCGGCGACGACGTGCCCCGCTCGGTGAGCAGCGAGATCACCCTGCTGCAGCTCCGGGACGCGCTCACCGACATCGCCGGGGCCGAGATCACCGTCGAGCCCGAGGAGATGGGTCCGCCCGTCGGCAACGACATCGAGGTGGCGGTCCGCGGCAAGGACTTCGATCAGGTCGGCGAGCTGGCCCAGCGCCTCAAGCGCGAGATCGGCAAGATCGAGGGGATCACCGACCTCTCGGACGACTACCGGGTGAACCGCCCCGAGCTGGCCCTGCGCATCGACCGCGCCGCCGCCAAGCAGGCGGGCGTCAGCACCGGCCTGATCGGAAGCACCGTGCGTACCGCCGTCGCTGGCAACACCGCCACGACCGTGCGCGATGGCGAGGACGAGTACGACGTCACCGTGCAGCTCGCCCCCGAGTTCACCGACGACGTGCAGAGCGTGCTCGGCCTCAAGCTCCCCGGTCGCCAGGAGCGCGATCCCAACGTCTACCCGGTGCCCCTGTCCGCGGTCGCGACCTACGACCTCGCCGGTGGCACGGGCTCGGTCCGGCACACGGATCAGGAGCTCACGATCACCATCATCGGCGACGTGCTCGAGGCGTACTCGGCCAACGAGAAGCAGAACCAGGTCAAGAAGCTCCTCGAGGAGTTCGAGTACCCGCCCGGCATGAGCGCCTCGATCGGTGGCGCGTCGGACACCCAGAACGAGGCGGCGGGCTTCCTCTTGTGGGCCATGGCGGTCGCGGTGGTGCTCATCGCCATCGTCCTGGTCACCCAGTTCAACGACGTCGTGCAGCCCTTCATCATCCTCGTGACCGTCGTGCTCTCGCTCATCGGCGTGCTGTGGGGCCTGCTCCTGACGGGGACCCCCTTCGGCATCATGATGACCGGCATCGGCGTCATCTCGCTGGCCGGCGTCGTCGTCAACAACGCGATCGTGCTGCTGGACTACGTCGCCCAGCTGCGCCGGGAAGGCAATCCGGTCGAGGTGGCGCTGGTCCGGGCGGGCATGACCCGCTTCCGGCCGGTCATGCTCACCGCGGTCACGACCGTGCTCGGCCTCGTGCCCATGGCGCTGGGCATCGCCGTCGAGGTGGACCTGTGGTGGATCAGCGGCGTCGTGCCGCTGCCCACCGTCGGCATCATCCTCGGCAGCCAGTCGTCGGCCTTCTGGGGTCCGATGGCCGTGGCCGTGATCTTCGGCCTGTCGTTCGCGACGCTCCTGACCCTGGTCATGGTGCCGACGCTCTACAGCATCTACATCGACATCATGGGCGACAAGGCCCGCGTGCGCGTCACCGACGAGGGTCCCCAGGCGCCGCCGACCGAGCCCGCCTCCCCCGAGCCCTCGCTGGGTGGCGGCACGGTCGCCAAGGTCCTGCTGGGCATGGTCGGTGCGGGTGCGCTCGCCGGAGCGGCCCTCGCGGCCAGCCCCGCAGAGGCGGCCACCCTCGAGGACGCCTGGGCCGCGGCCGAGCAGAACAGCCCCGATCTGCGGCTGGTGCAGGAACAGACGTTCCAGGCGAGAAATCAGCGCATCCGCGCCTGGGCTCTGGTGCAGCCGCGGCTCACCGGCGCGCTCAACTACACCTACCTCTCCTACGGCGACGTCAAGCTGGACTTCAGCTCCTTCCTGGAGGACCTGCCCATCCCCGTCGAGGCGCCCGAGCCCACCATCGTGCAGCGCGGCTCCAACTGGGACGGCCGCCTGACCGTCAGTCAGCCCCTGTTCAACGGCCAGGCCTTCCCCCTGCTGATCGGCGCGTACAAGCAGTCGTCGGCGGCGGAGCTGGACGAGACCCGCACCCGTCAGCAGGTGCGGGCGGGCGTGGCGCGGGCGTTCTTCGGTGTGCAGACCGCCCGTGATGCGGTCGAGCTGTCCGAGGGCGCCCTCGAGCTGTCGAAGACCCAGCTGGACCTCGCCGAGCGTCAGGTCGCTGCCGGCCTCGCCACCCGACGGGCGGTGCTGCAGGCCAAGCTCTCGGTGGCCCAGGCCGAGCGTGACCTGCGCCGCGCGCGCGAGCAGAAGGTGGCGGCGGAGCAGGCGTTCATGACCCTGACCGGCCTGCCCGCCGACGAACCCCTCACCGGCGAGTTCAGCCTGCAGCCGCCCGCCAGCCTGGAGGAGGCGCTGGAGCGTTCGAAGAACCGCGTCGACCTGCAGGCCGGCGAGATGCGCGCCGACGTGGCGAGCCTGCAGACCACGGCGGAGTCGCTGGCCTGGGCGCCCACGGTCAACGCGAACCTGTCCGCGATCTACAACCAGACCCCGGGCTTCGCCGACCAGACCTCGTACTGGACCTTCGGCCTGTCCATCGAGGGGGTGCTGTGGGACGGCGGCGCCCGCATCGCTGCCATCCGCGCCGCGTCCAGCCAGCGGCGCCAGGCGGAGGTGAACGTCGACAAGACCCGCCGCGACGTCGAGGAGCAGGTGCGGACCTCCTGGGAGGCCTTCGAGCGGGCCCGTATCGCCAGTGACGCCGTGGACGCCGAGGTGACCCTGTCCGAGGACAGCCTCGATCTCGCAAACCGGAGCTTCCAGGCCGGTACAGCCACCTTCCTCGAGGTGGAGCAGGCCGAGCTGGGCGTGCGTAGCGCACGGCTCACCCGCCTGTCCGAGCGCATGAACCTCAACCTCGCGATCGTCGACCTGCTCCTGGCGACCGGGGAGCTATAGGCGGCGTCCGGAGGTCCCGTGCGTCTGCTGATCCCCGCACTCCTGGTCGCCTGCTCGACCCCCCCGACCGGGTCGGGGTCGGCGGTGCCCGCCCTCGACACCGACGCGGCTGCGGCGAGCACGCCCGGCAGCGGCGAGGGCGGCTACGTCGGTCGCCCTGCGTTCGAGATGCCGCCCCAGGAGCCCCCGACGCCGGCGGATGCCGTCCTGGGCGAGCTCATCGTGGGCGCCAGCACCTGGACCCTCGAGGACGGCCGCACCCTGGTCCTCGGACCCGAGCAGGCGAGCCTCGCGGGGGAGTCCGTGCCCCTCGCGCGCGTGCCTGGCGGCGCCACCCTGGGCGAGCGGCGACTGCGTGCGGTCGCGCCCTGTGCGGCAGCCCTGTACGAGGATCGCGTCTGGGTCGAGGCCGTGCGCACCGAGCCCGCCTGTACGCCGGCCGAGCGCACGGTCGCGGTGGACCAGCACGTCACCTGGGACCTGCCCGGCGGCGACCGCTACACCCTGCTGCCGGGAGGCAAGGTGTGGCGCCGTGGCCCGAAGCGGGCGTTCAAGCGGCCGGTCGGCGCGTGGACCACCGAGGGGGACCACCGGGTGGTCGCCTTTGACAAGAGCGTCTACGACCTGATCGTGCTCGACCCGTGCCACACGGTCTACGCCCTGCGCGAGCCGTCCAACGCCTACCGCGCGGTCCGCAGCTTCCCCGGCTGCGATCCCAGCCAGGCCACCTACGATGGCTTCGCCTGGACCTTGTGGTCCGCCCCCAGCGGTGATCGCCTCGACGTGCGCGCGCAGGGCGAGCTCCGCCTGGATCTCTCCCGCGTTCCGGAGCCCGTGGTCGGTACCTGGGAGGCCACCGAAGGTCCGTTCAGGACCGTGCTCGGCGGCGTGGAGGGTGAGCTCCACGTGGTGGACTGCGTCGCCACCCTGAAGCAGGCGGATGGCTCGGAGCAGGCGTTCACCCGGATCTACCCCAAGTGCGGCGGTACTCCAGCGGTCCCGAAGCCTCCACGCTGACCTCCTGCAGCGTCTCCTTGCAGTCGCGGACGTTGCCCCGGGCCGGACGCCCCGGTACGCGGAGGGTGTTGGCCCGTTGAACGACTGTGAGCGACATGAACCTCGATCAGCATGCGCTGCTTCGGCAGGCGCAGGAGTCCCTCCAGCGTGGAGGACTCGACCTCGGACGTGCCCGGTTCACCCAGGCCCTCCGTAATTTCCGGAGTCCAGACCTCGTCTTTGGCGAGATCTTCGCCCTGCGCGGACTGGCGGAGGTGGCCATCGCCCAGGGGCGGCCGGCGGAGGCGCTCGACCACCTGGACCAGGCCCGCCTTACCCTCGAGCGCCTGGATGTGGAAGCGTTCTCCGCCCATGATCTCGCGGATGCCTCCCTGGCGGCCCTGGGTGCGGTGAGGGCAGAGGCCCTGCTGGAGCTCGACCGGCGGGCGGAGGCGTGGTCCTGCCTCGAAGAGGCCAGGGCACACCTGCCTTCTGACACCCTGGACCAGGCGGCGGCGACGGTCGTGCTGACCGGAGGACGGCTGGCCCTGCTGGAGGGGCGCGAGGAGGTCGCCCGGGAGTGGCTGGAGCAGGCGCTGCACATGGCCCGCGAGGGAGGGCACCTGCGCCAGGCCGTGCTCTCGGCGCTGGCGCTCTCCGATCTCGCGGCTCGCAAGCGGGATCCGGCGGGTGCGGCGCGGATCCTGACCGACGTGCTGGACCCTGCGCGGCGCACCGGCGACGCCGTCCTCGCGGCGTGTGTGGACGTGGCGCTGGGCGACGCGGAGCTCGCGCTGGACAGCGGTGGCAGTGAGAGCAGCACCCATCGGGAAGAGGCGTTGCAGCGGATGATCCGCGGGGTCGTCACCCTGGCGCGCGAGCCCGGCGCGCCCGGGCTGCAGCGGGCCCTGCTGCGCCTCGCCCATCAGGCGCGGCGCTGGCACCGGCCTCGGCTCGCCCTGGCCGCTGGCGAGCTCGCCCGGCGGGCGGCGGCAGCCCGGAGCGACCGCCCCGGGATCGGCGAGGCGCTGCGGGTCGTGACCAAGGCCCTGCACCAGCTCGGAGACCGGGAGGGGGCGGGACTGGCGGCGATCGTGCGCGAGGCGCTGGCCGGGGATCGCCAGCCCCAGGCGGCGGTGGTGGCGGGTTGGTACCGAGAGCGCCTGGGAGACCGCCTGCAGGAGGACCGCCCGGTGGAGGTTCAGCTGGCCGAGGTGCGGCGGTCCGTCGAGCGAGGTCTGGCGGATGTCATCGCCCGCCACGGTCGTGGACCTGCCGTGCTGGACGATCCCGCGTTCGGGGTCGAGCTGCTGCGGCTGCTGCAGAGTCCCGAGGCCGTCGACGGTGCCGGTCGGGCGACGCCGCTGCCACCTGAGACGCCGATCTTCGTGCCCCGCCGGTCCAGCCGGGCGACGCTGGGTGCGCTCGTGGTCGAGGGCGGTGATGCCGAGCGCGTCTTCCTGCTCGACCTCGACCGGATCGTCGTCGGTCGCGGTCGGGGCGCCGACCTGCAGGTCCGGGACGACGCCCAGGTCAGCCGGTCCCACTTCTCGGTCGTGCGCGAGTCCGACGGCTACCGCATCGAGCCCCTGTCCACGTCCCACGCCCTGCGCGTCGCCGGCCGTCCGGTCCTCGCCGCTCAGCCCCTCACCCACGGGGACGTCATCGAGGCCGGCCGCAGCCGCTTCCGCTTCGTCGCTGTCGACGAGGACGGCAAGGTCGTCGGGTAGGCGGGCCTCACCAGACGGCGGTCAGCACCCGCCGGGCGAACCAGCGCCCCTCCGCACGCAGCACGTCCTCGATCATGGCGCGCCGATCGCGGAGGCGCAGGCGGGTCAGACCGACCTCGACCAGGGCGCGCAGGACCGCGTCGGACGGGGTGCGGGGGAGGCGGATGGGCGCCCAGGCGGTCCAGCCGGATGCGGTGGGCACGGCGCGGGCGAGCAGCGTGTCCCCGTCCTGGATGGGGCGGTCGGCGGCGGTCAGATCCACCGGTGCGTCGGGCTGACGCCGCGGGTCGATGTCCAGCAGATCCTGGAGCTCGAACGCCGATCCACGGGCATGGGTGCGCCACACGCCGAGCGGGGCGGTCCAGATCGCCCGGACGGACGCACGCACAGGGGCAGGGGGCGCGCTGTGCGACCGGGTCCACACCTGGGCGGGGGAGCGACCGGGTCCGGAGACGGCCCAGTGGGCGACGGCGTGGACCAGGGTGCGGCGGTCCCGATCCGGGTGGAGCGCGAGGCGCCAGGGTCCGAGGATCTCGTCGGTCCCGCGCTGACCGGCATCCGGCACCCCGTCGAGCGCCTCGAGCACGATCGCGTCGGGGGAAACGACCTCCGGGGCGACGACCACCGGCCTGCGATCCCAGGCCAGGCGGGGCGGGATCGCGGCTGCCTGCCGGTGCGCGCGGAGGGCGGCCACGTCGAAGGGCGCGCCCCGGTCCAGCTCGTCGAGCCAGTCCTGCAGGGCGAGGGCGGCGGTGCGGTAGGCGGCGGGGGGCCGGGTGTCGACCAGCGGGCTGACGACATGATCGTCGTAGCCGAGATCATCGTCGGGCCACGGGGCGCGCCAGGGGTCGCGGTCGTCCCGGAGCAGCGGCCACACGCCGTCCTCCACCCGGTTCATGCCTCGTCGTCGTAGTAGCTGGCAGCCTTGCTCAGGCTCTCGGCCACCCGGGAGCGCAGGTCGACCGGCTTGAGCGCCTCGGCGTCGCTGCCGAAGGAGCAGACCCAGTTGACCAGCTCGACGGTGACGCCGACGGTGAGGCCCAGCTCGAGCCAGCCGTCCGAGCGCTCACGGAAGGTCTGGGTCGGGTGCCACACGCGCTCGCGGATGTAGCCGGTGACCGCGGGTGAGAACGCGATGGCGACGTGCTCGGGGGGCGAGCTGATGATGCCGAAGGCGTGGGCGATGTGGGCGCGGGGCTGCCACCCGGTCGGCACCTCGAAGCGTTCGTTGCGGCGGCGGCGCAGGTCGGTGAAGCGCTCCAGCGCGTAGGTCCGCACCTGACCGACCGCGACGTCGAAGGCGAACAGGTACAGCCCCTGGCGGTAGGTCGCGAGGGTGAACGGGTGCAGCAGCTTCTCGCTGACCGAGCCGGTGACCTTCTGGTAGCGGGCGTCGACCGGGTTGTTGTAGACCAGCGCGCTCATGACCTCGTCGATGATCTCGCTGCTGCGCTCGCTCCAGCGCTTGCTGGGCTCGGGCACCGCGACGAACTTCGTGTCGAGCTGCCTGGCCAGGTGGGCGTCCGCCCGCGAGATGGCAGGTTCGAGGCGCTCGATCGCGCCGGTCAGGTCCTCTGCGAAGGAGGTGCCGTCGAGGAAGTTGAACAGCGTGCGGCCGAAGTGCAGGGACAGGACCTCCGCCAGGGAGAGCTGCACGCCGGTGCGCCGCCAGCGGGGATCGATGCTGACGATCCGGTCTTCGCCGCGGCCGTCGTCGCGGACGGGGATGTCCATGTCCTTGAGATCGGCGAGGTAGCGCCGCAGGGAGCGGGCATCGAGATCGAAGCGCTCCGAGAGGTCGGCCGCGCGCACGCCGCCCCTCCGGGTCATCAGCTCGACCATCTTGACCAGCTTCTGCGCCTTGTTCATCGAAAGCAGGCTCCGCTGAGCGCGTCGTGATGGTGTCTATCGTACCCGGACATTTTTTGGCAGGTCGACGGGTGATGTTGAACACGACTCGGAGGGAAGGGCCACGCCACTTTCTTCTGAACACTTGCACAGTATACGGATGTTCAGTATACTGAACGCATCTTCAGAGAGGACACCATGGACGCCACGCTCTTCGACCTTGGCACCACCTACGGCATCGCCGGCCTGCTCCTCGCTCTCGGCGTCGTCGCCATCGCAGTGCTCCCCTGGCGGGCCATCCAGGTCCGGGCCACGGTCGAGGCCTACGACAACCTGTCCACCATGTCCGGCGGCTTCGCTCGGACCCGGCTGCAGGCTTTCCGGCGCGGCATCACCCGCCTGACCGCCTTCGGCCGCCGCCCGGCGACGCTCACCCGCACGCTCTCCTGAGCGTCCGCTGCACCTGTGGCACGCGTGGTCCTCAACCCGGACCACAGGCGCGCTGGCTCCGGGGTAGGATGACGGACCCTCCTCCCCACCCCCGCCGCCGATGACCTCCCTCTTTGCGCCCGTAGACCGCGTCGCCCAGAAATACAGGAGCGACGTCAATCGCCTGCCCGGCCCGGCGTCCCCGGAAGCGCTGACTGCGCTGGAGGGGCACCTGGGCCGTCCGCTGCCCGATGAGCTGCGGATCTTCCTGGAGCGCTACAACGGCGCCGCCCTGCTTCGTGGTGCGGTGCGCGTGCGCAACACGTCCGAGGTCGCCCTGGCGGCGGACGAGTCTCCCGCCGTCGTGCTGTTCGCCGACGTGCAGGGCACCCCCTGGGGCTGGGCCCGCGATGGCCGGGGCGGCCACACCTTCGGTCCGTGGGTGGACGAGGCGCTGGAGCCCCTGCACGGCTCCTTCGCCGGCTGGCTGCGCGCCACGCTGTCGGTCGCCGAGGCGCGGGTCACCCGGGAGCGCGACCGCACCGCCCTGCGCCTCGAGGCCGACCGGTCCGACCCCTACCAGCTCCTCGCCGCCGGCGTGCGCGCCCTGCACGAGGGCGATCCCGAGGCGGCCCGCGGACCGCTCGAGCGCGCCGCCACCCATGAGGGCACCGCGGCGGCAGCCCTGCAGCGCCTCGGCGATGCCCTCGCCGTGGACGACCGCACCGCGGCGCGCCGGGCCTGGCTCAAGGCGTTCAAGCAGGTCAGCCTGCCCCTGCCCTACCCGGGTGCGCCCACGGTGGACGCGGACCTGTTCCGGGCGCTCGCTCCGGCCTTCTCCGACGCTGAGGACTACGAGCGCGAGCTCGGCCGCTTCCTCGACGAGCAGGTGGGCGACGTGCGCACCCCGGTCGAGGCGGAGCTGATGGTCGCCGCGGGGACCCAGCGGGCGCGCAGTGCGCTGAAGCGTGGTCGGCGGCGGGTGGCGCGGGAGCACTACGCGGATCTCCTGTCTCGGTGCCGGGGCACCGCCCTGTCGCACACGCCCTGGAGTGCGGTGCTGGCCCTGGCGAGGATCGAGGCGGATCTTGGCAATCACGACGAGTCCGAGGCCCTGCTCCGCCGGCTGCGCCGGGAGGGTCCGCCGAAGCTGCAGGCCGCCGGTCGCCTGGTCCTGGGCGGGATCGCCGTCAGCCGGGAGGAGCCCTGGGCGGAGGAGATCCTGGACGAGGCGCTCGCCTGGTCGGGCGAGGAGGCGCTGGAGCCTGAAGGCCGAGCCATGGCCGCTGCCCTGCACGTCGAGCGCGCCGTCCGTCGGGAGCGCTTGCCCGAGGCCGCCCAGTGGCTGGAGCGCGCCCGCCAGGCGGCCGACCGGGTGGGACTCGCCCCGCTGAAGGCGCGGATCGCGCTCATGCAGGGCGACCTCGAGCGCGCGGCCGGCGATGCTCGCGCGGCGCGGCTCGCCTACGATGAAGGTCTGGCCCTGCTCGGTCGCCAGGACGAGCCCGAGCTGCGCTTCCGCATCCACCTGCGCCTGGGAGATCTGGACCGCTCTGCGGGCTCGCCGGAGCGCGCGTACGAGCACATCCGTCGCGCAGTAGAAGGCTTTGCACGGGTGGAACTCCCGGTCCGTGAGGCCTGGGCCCTGCTCCGCCTGGCCCGCCTCGTGGAGGAGTCCGAGCCTCTGCTCGCCGCAGCCCGCCAGCGGTTCGCGGAGTCCGACCTCGCTGCGGGGATCTCGGCGGTCGACGCCCTCTCTGGCGATCCGGGTGCCAGCCTGGACTGGCACCTGCACCGCGCGACCGCCCACGCCCGCGCCCGCCACG
>CALATR010000415.1 GCA_937891875.1 uncultured Pseudomonadota bacterium
GAGCGCTGATCCCGCCGCTGGTGTCCCGGACCTGGTAGTCCGAGATCCTGGCGGTCGACGCGTCGAACCCGGCGATCCCCCACAGGAGATCCGCCGCCGACACCCCCTCGACCCGCCACCGCTCCCCCTCGACCGTCGACCGCGTGCCGTGGATCAGCGCTCCCGGTCGGACGCTCACGTTGACCGTCACCTTGGAGACGTCCAGATCGCGGAGGACCACGTCGGAGAGGGAGGCCTCGAACAAGGTCCCCGCCTGCTCGTTGCCGACGGCGACCCGGTCGATCTTCAAGCCAGCGACCTCGACGACCGCGCTCTCGATCCGCACGGCGCCGACCTGCTCACCCGAGCCGATGTCGCCGCCGGAGACGTGCAGATCGCGGAGCGTGTGCTCCCCGCCACGGACGAGCAGGCCCTGGGTCGTCACGTCAGCGACGGTCAGCCCCTCGACGGTGACCGCGCCGCCCAGGATGCGGACCGGCCCTCCCCGCACGTCGATCTCGTGTCCCGGCCCGCCGACCACGGTGATCCGCCGGGACGTCAGGGTGAACGGGTCCCACACCCCGTCTGGAATGCAGACCGAGTCCCCGTCCCAGGCCGCGTCGACCGCCTCCTGCACGCTGGCTTCGTGCACGCCGACCACGATCGGGAAGCCGAGGCCCCCATCGCAGTCCTGGTCGACGAGGTCGCAGATCTCCTCGGCGCCGGGGTGCACGTCAGGGTCGGCGTCGTCACAGTCCAGCGGCTCCCACGACCCGTCCGGCGGCAGCGCGCACTCGGCGCCCCCCTCGGTGCCCGGCGAGCCGTCCCCGTCGGCGTCGACGTAGACGGTCCGCGTGTCGAGGGCCCCGTCTGTCGGTGAGCCGTCGCAGTCGCGGTCCAGGGGATCGCACAGCTCGTCGGCGCCGGGGTGGACCTCGGCGTTGGTGTCGTCACAGTCCGTGTCATCGGCGACGTAGCCCAAGGGGGGCTCGCAGCTCGTGACCCCGTCACCCGCGCCGAAGCCGTCCCCGTCGGCGTCCGCCCAGGACTCCTGGGCGTCGAGGGCCTCCTCGTCGATCTGCCCGTCGCAGTCCTGATCGACGCCGTCACAGACCTCGTCGGCGCCGGGGTGGATGTCGGGATCGGCGTCGTCGCAGTCGACGTCCGCGGGGCTGCCGTCGGCATCCTCGTCGATGACGTCGGTGTCGCCGGCGGGAGCGCAGGCTGCGAGGATCAGCGGTAACAGCAGGTGTCGCATGTGCGTAGGTACGCCCGAACCGCCGGAGTGTGACTGTGCGCATCCCCCTCGTCCCGATCCTCGCCCTCACCGCCGCCTGTGCTGACGTGGACACGGACACCGACGTCGATCCGCCAACGTGCACCGAGGCGCTGGTCGTGGCGTTCGACCGGGTGGAGGTCGCGGACGCCGCGCTCGGTGAGGCGTCCCCGCTGGTCGGCACGCTGACGAACCCGTGCCCCGACGCGATCTCGGTGGAGATCGCGCTGGTGGGCAGCCCGGCGTTCACCATCGCGAGCGCGAGCGCGGAGGTCCCCGGCGACGGCACGGCCGAGCTCGTCGTCACCTACACCCCGGACGACTACGCGGCGGACGCCGCCACGGTGCAGGTGCTCGCCGCCGACCTCGACGAGCGGGTGGCGCTGGCCGGCACGGTGGACCCGGACCAGGACGGCGACGGCGTCGATGCGATCGAGGTCGACGGGGAGGACTGCGACGACCGCGACCCGGACGTGCACCCCGGCGCCGAAGAGGTCACGGACGGGGTCGATCAGGACTGCGACGGGGTCATCGACGAGAACGCCCTGGCCGTGGACGACGTGTGGGTCACGGAGGTGCACGCGCGACCGTCGGGCGGGCTCGAGCACGGGCTCTGGATCGAGGTGCTGAACCGAACAGACGGCTCTTTGAACCTGGAGAACTGGACGGTTCAGATCGGCGCGTCCGAGGTCGTGGTGGTCGGGTCCGACCCGCTGCCGGCTGGCGCGCGGACCGTGCTGGCGCTGGACCGGGCGGCGCTCGAGGCCAAGGGGGTCGTGGTCGGCGGCGCGCTCGACGGCGAGGTGGCCGGTCCGGGGGACATCGCGGTGTGGGCCGGCGGCCTGCGGGTCCACGAGGCGCGCCCGGCGAGCACGACGGTCGGGGTGGCGATCCAGCTGGATCCCGACGCGACCGATCCCGGGGAGCCGAGCGGGTGGTGCCCCGCGACGAGCGTCTTCGGCACGGGGGATCGGGGCACGCCCGGGCTCGAGAACGAGCCCTGCCCCGCCCTGGACGACGACCTCGATGGCGACGGGTACAGCCCGCGGCTCGGCGACTGCGACGACACCGATCCGGACGTCAACCCGAGCGCCGCGGAGCGCTGGAACGGCCGGGACGACGACTGTGACGGGGTGATCGACGTGGTCGCCCGCGCCGACACAGACGCCGTCGAGCACACGACGACCGTGGTGTCCGAGCTGCCCGCCGCGGTCCACGA
>CALATR010000416.1 GCA_937891875.1 uncultured Pseudomonadota bacterium
CCAAGCCCGGACAGGTCATCAAGCACGGCCAGTGCGGCAGCGGTCATCAGTACCTCCGAAGGTGGCAACCCTGAGATACCTGAACGCATGACCAGTAATTGTCCGCCTCGCTCAGATTCTGTCCGTAAGCGCATAGCCAAGCGCCGGGCACACCCTCGGGCACACCTCCTGTCCGATCCCGTGCCACACGTGTCCGCTGCTGTCCGGTCCCAGTCCCCTCCCCCACCTCAAGCCCCGTAGCCGCGGGAAAACCTCCCAAGCCCAGATACTTCGAGAAGATGGAGGATGTACCGGAGGGATCGGGCGGGGAGTAGGGCTGGTAGCACCTCCGCCCCCACCTGGGCCGGATCACACAGCCGCCACGTCGCCAGCCCCGACCCAATCGGTACCATCGACAATCGGTACGCGCATATCACCGATTGAACGATACCGATTCCCGTAACCAACAGTCCTCCATTGGAATCGACGGAGGGATGCGGCTCAATCGGAGGTCCCGCCGAAGAGTACGGGCGGAAGGAGGGTTCATGCGTCGTTTCATGTGCGCGGGCGCCGTTGTGGTGTCCGTGGCGATTGGTGTGTCATCTGCCGCACACGCGGGCAGCGGTGCCTATGAGGTCTGGGCTTCGGATCAATCGAACTCGGTCTCGGGTGCCTCGGCACGGGGCGTCGAGGGCAGCTTCATCTGGATCTGGGACTCGGCGGACATCGAGACCCAGCTGGCTGGCGGCGCCGCGGCCGTGCCCCGGGGCTGTGACGGGGACCCGCACAGCGTCGGTCCGTGCGACCTGAACGACGTGTTCCCCGGGACCCTCGAGGAGCTCGACGCCTCGGGCACGGCCACCGGCAACCTGCTGTCGGATCTGTCCGGGTTCGGTCGCCTGCACGGCATGCTGCCCGATCCTCAGAACCGCTACGTCACGGCGAACATCTTCGCCCCCGACGGTGGCTACGTCGGCGTGATCGACACCCAGACCAAGGAGGCCATCGGCCTGTTCCGCGCCACCGGCACCAACGTGGGCGGCACCGACACCCGGTCGGTGCACATGTCGTTCTGGAACGCCGACGGCTCGGCGATCCTGATCGCCAACCTGAACGGCAAGGTGCTGGAGCGGATCGACGTGACCCGCAACGGCTCCGGCAAGATCACCGACCTGGTGTTCAACCGCTCGGCCTCGCTCGGGGTCGGCAAGGGCATGACCGTGACCGCGTCGGCGACGGCGTTCCGCGGCACCAACGAGCACGGCAACGCCCTGATCGGGTCGGTGGGCGGCAGCTACACCACCGCGGGCTTCTCGGACCTGACGCCCAACGGAAAGTGCAAGGAGAACGGCTGTTCCGGCGGATCCGACGGCGCGCTGGGCGGTCGCCCCAACAACGTGATCATCTGTCCGATCCCGTCCGACGGCGACAACGTCTACATCACGATGGGCGGCGGTGGCCTGCTGGTCGCCGACACCTCGGCCACGCCCATGGCGATCAACGGCGAGTACGGCAACCAGGCGATCAACGGGGCTGGCTGCGGCGGTGCGCAGACCGGTGACGACATCTGGCTGAACGCGGGCGTGTCGGCGTCGGGGGCGGGGGCGACCTGGTCGACGTTCACCATGTACACCCTCGACGACACGGCGTTCACCACCACGCCGAACGCCGAGAACAGCCCCACGCCGACCGTCGTGTACCGGGACTCCGGCAACACGGCGACCGGTGGCTCCACCACCGGGGCGTCGGCCAACACCTCGGGTCAGCTGCCGGGCACCACCACCCGCCGCGACGCCCACGGGGTCGCGGTCACGGTGGACGGCAAGTACATCCACAACGTCGACCGCATCCAGAACAAGGTCGAGGTCTTCGACACGGACACCCTGGCGCGCACCACCTACGACCTGACCTCCGCCGACGGCCAGGGCACCGGGACCGGTCCGTGCGACGCGGCGTCCGTGTCCGACGACAGCGGCCTGCCCAGCAACGATCCGGCCCCGGACCTGATGGAGCGCACGCCCGACGGCAAGTACCTGGCCATCGCCTTCCGCGGGCCGACCCCGGTCTCGGTCACCCACTCGGCCCAGGGCTCCTGCCCCGGCGTGGGCCTCGTCGAGCTGACCAGCGGCGGCGCCTACGGCAAGCTCGTCGGCGTGCTGCGGACGACCAACACCGTCGACGACACCCCACAGAGCGCCCCCGGCGGACACGCCTACACCGGCGACGAGCACAGCGACATCCACGCGGCGACGGTCGTGCTCAAGACCGGCGCGGGGCACAAGGGCGGGTTGTAGGCCGAGTCCGACGAGGAGCAGGCCTCCCCGGAGGTCTGCTCACAGCGCAGGCGGCTCCGACTGCCCGTCGCCGTTCGAGCCCCAGCACAGGACCACCCCGTCGGCCCGCAGACCGCAGGTGTTCGACTTGCCCGCGGCGAGCTGCACGAACGACTCGCCCTCGGGCGGGGTGGCCATGCCCCGGGAGTCCTGACCCCAGCAGTGCGCGGCGCCGTCTTTGTCGAGGCCGCAGGCGTGGGTCCCGCCCACGGTCAGGGTCTGCAGCGCGAACGTCGGGATCCCCATCAGCTGATCCGCGTCGTCGTTGCCCCAGCAGACCGGCACGCCGTCCTGGCCGAGGGCGCAGCTGTGGGCCTCTCCGGCACCGACCGCGGTGAAGGAGCCACCCGGCGGGCTGGCCTGACCGTAGGTGTCGTCTCCCCAGCACAGCACCTCGCCCGCCGTGGTCAGGCCGCAGGCGTGGTTCATGTCGGCGGAGACCTGGGTGAAGCGTCCGGCGCTGGCCGTGGCGCCCCAGCAGGTGACCGACTCCCCCGCGAGCGCGCAGGTCACGTTGCCCCCGGCGCTCACCGCGTCGAACGGACCCGGGTCGTTCGTGCCGCCGCGCCCCCAGCACGACAGCGCCCCGTCCAGCGTCAGGGCGCAGGAGTGCGAGTCGCCCGCGTCCACCGTCGCCCACCCGTCGGTGCCGGACTGCTCCGACTGACCGCGGTGGTTGGCTCCCCAGCAGACCAGCGCTCCAAAGCCGTCTACCGCGCAGGCGTGCACACCGCCGACCGACAGGGTGGGATCCTGGAACGGCTCGGGCTCGTCCGACGCGCCCCCTCCCCCACAGGCAGTGAACAGCAGGGCGGCGAGGACGAGACGCATCGGGGCTCCAGGGCGGACGACCGCGGGTATCCGGACGCATGCGTGCTGGCCATGCGCCACGATCGCCCTACTCCCCTTCGAGCCCCAGCCGACCGCGCACCCACGCGGCGTCGATGAAGCCCATCTCGGCCATCATCTGGTCGCGGGCGCCCTGGTCGCCGTGGTGGTGGTGCCAGTCGGCGAGGCTCGCCCGGTCGATCCGGGGATCGGCGCCGGTCTGCAGCTGGGCCTGCAGGGTCCCCACCAGGACCTCCGACACCACCTGCTCCTCGTCGAGATCGGACACCTTGCGCAGGAGCGCGATGTCGGCCTCGACCGGATCAGACCACTCGGCGACCGGTCGCAGGATCCGCACCCCGAAGAGCTCGCCGTCCCAGACGACCTGCACCGGCTCGGCCCGGCGCGGGTCCTCGAAGCGCACCCACAGGGCGACCAGCCGACCGGCGGGCAGATCGCGGGAGACGGTGAGGCGCCGCCGGGCCTTGCGGAACCCGAGCTTGCCCCTGGAGGCCGGCACGATGATGGTCTCGGTCC
>CALATR010000417.1 GCA_937891875.1 uncultured Pseudomonadota bacterium
CTGGGCGGCAAGCTCTACGTGCTGGGCGGCTACAAGTCCGGCGTCGGCTCCTACCCGGCGGGCAGCTGGCCGATCTGCCAGTACTGCAGCACCAAGTTCACCTGCGCGTCCAGCTCCGACGACCCCTTCGACGGCGGGAGCTGCTGCTGGTACGGCGACCGCTCGGTGCTGTGCATGGGCGAGCGGTAGGGGCCCTGCGGGTCGGTCGGGGAGCTACTGTGTCGGCGTGCGGACCCACTCGAACTGGAGCTCGTCCACGAGGGTGACTTCCATCCGCTGGTCGCCGGCGTGCGCCGTCAGGACCGTCGAGCGCTGCTCCGAGACGGTCGTGCGGTTCGAGAACCAATGCGACCGGGAGAGCTCGGCCCGACCCGACCCGCTGGCCCTGAACTGGGAGAGCCGGGTCTGCAAGCCGCCTGGACGAGCCTCGATGACCCGGGGCTCGGCGCTGCCCTCGATGGTGAAGGTACAGACGATGCGCTCGTCGGTCAGCTCGGTGAGGGTGTAGGTGGTGGTCTGGGCGTAGGTGAACAGGGGGTTGGCCCGCTCCTGGGTGGTCTGCCACCGCGCGCCGACGCCGACCTTGCTGTCTGGCAGGGGACAGGAGGACGGCGGATAGTCCGCGGGAGCGTCCTCGAAGCGGGTCTCCAGCTCACGCTGGGCGGCGTCACTGTCCGCCCCGGCACGCCATGTCCCGGTCCCGAGCGACCGCCCGTCTGCGGCGATGTGCATGCGTGAGGTCATGCCGGCCACGGAGTCGGCGATCTGCTCGCCATCCGCGACGGCCTGGCGGTCGACACGCCGGCCCGCGCCGATGTCCAGCCCCGAGATCACGCTCTCTTCCACCCACCCGCCATCTTCCGTGTGCGCGACGACAGTCATGTCGAACGTGTACGTGGGGCTCGGCATGACCTCGGTACGGGCCTTGGACGCCGGAGACTGCTGGGTGATCGCCCCGCTTCGGGTGGTCGTGGAGGTGTAGTGGGTGCCGATGGCCGGGCGCTCCCGTCGCAGGACCCTCCGCGGGCGCGCGCCGCGCTCCAGCACGACGAGCTCGGAGAGCTGCCGTGGGCTCGCGTCCGCGTCCGCCTCAGGCGGGGCCGGCTCCTGCTGCGGCGGCTCCGCGGCCCACCCCGGCGTGCTCGCGCACCCGGCGAAGATCAGCCACAAACCTGCCTTCATCATCAGTCCCCCTCCTCCCGCGTCGACTCCGCCACGCTCACCACGCTGGTCGCGACCGTGCGGCGGAGCTGCTCCATGAACTGCTGGTAGCCCTCGTCGGGCAGGTGGGACTGGGCCAGGCTGGCGATCTGCATGGCCAGCTCCTGGATGACGCCCAGCGCCGCGCCCATCGCCTGCTTGGAGGTGGGCTGGGCACCGGTCGGGGTCTGGACCATGACCGTCTGGGGCTGGGCTGCTACGACCGGGGGCGCGGTGCGCAGGGCCTTCAGCTCGTCGAGGACCGCGGCGAGCGCCGGATCCGGGCCGGTCGGCGGGGGGGCCGCCGGGCGATCGCGCAGGGTCTTGGCGATGTGCACCAAGGGGCGGCTGACCGCGTCCAGGTCGGGATCGGGGCGCTGGGCCAGCACCTCGCGCAGGGCGACCAGGGCGGCGGCGACCTTGGCCGAGCCCTCGTCCTCGGGCTGGGCACCGACCGCCTTCACCAGGTCGCCGAGGCCGTACTGCACGCCCTGGAGCTGGCTCTCCAGCCCGGCCAGGCGCTCCGGCCAGGGAGTGTCGTCGCGCTCGAGGCTGCGGCCGATCCCGGTCAGCTGCTGCACCACGCCTGAGAGCACGCCGGTCACGCGGGTGACCGGGTCGTCGTCGCCGCCACCCATCAGCTGGGTGCGCTTGAAGTCGTCCTTGATCTGCCTCCAACGCTCCTTCTGCTCGGGGGTGAGCGTGCCGCGCAGCTCGCCGAGCTTGAGGAGGTTGGACTCGGCGCCGGTCGTGAGCGTCTGGGACTCGCCCTGGTAGTGGTCGACGATCAGCGCCTCGACCTCGGACTCGGTCATTGCCGAGACCACCTTCTCGGCCAGCTTGTTCATGTTGCGGTAGCTGCCCTGCAGCTGGAAGCGGGGCTCGGTCCGGGTGCTGTCGTCCATGCTGGCCGAGCGGATGTACTCGGCGTTCACCTTCAGCAGCGTCCGCTGGCAGTGGCGGAGGTGCTTCAGGACGCCGGTGATCTCGGACAGCTCGACGGCGCTGTAGTCGTGCTCCAGCTCGCTGGCCGGGACCTCGACCCCGCGGGCCATGTCGATGAGCTTGTAGACGTCCTTCTGGCTGCGACCGGACAGGGGGGCGAGCGTCGGGTTCGAGGTCAGGGCGTTCTCGATGAAGGACAGGGCGAACGCCTCGTCCCGGCCGGTGAGCACGTCGCCCAGGTTGTAGGTGTCGGCGCGGTTGGCGAGCATGTCCGGGATCTGGAAGGCCTCGCCGGACTCGGTGTACGGGTTGCCCGCCATGACCACGCAGAACTTCTTGCCGCGGAGGTCGTAGGTGCGGGTCCGACCCTCCCAGACGCCCTCGATGCGGCGCTGGGCGTCACACAGGCTGATGAACTTCTGCAGCAGCTCCGGGTGGGTGTGCTGGATGTCGTCGAGGTAGAGCATGACGTTGTTGCCCATCTCGAACGCCAGGTTGATCTTCTCGACCTCCTGACGGGCGGTCGCGTTGGGCGCCTCCGCCGGGTCCAGGGACACGACCCCATGGCCCAGGCTGGGCCCGTTGATCTTCATGAAGACCAGGCCCAGGCGGTTGGCGACGTACTCCATGAGGGTGGTCTTGCCGTAGCCGGGCGGCGAGATCAGCAGGAGCAGGCCCATCAGGTCGGTGCGCTTGGCGTCGCCGGCCGCACCCAGCTGCTTGGCGAGGTTGTCGCCGATCATGGGCAGGTAGACGTCGTTGATGAGTTTGTTCCGGACAAATGCGGACATGACCCGCGGCTTGTACTCGTCCACGCGCAGGCGATGGCGCTCCCGCTCCAGCATGTCGGTCCGGGCCTTGCGGTACGCCCGGAAGCCAGGCACGCGCTGCCGGATGAATGCGTCCAGACGGGCCTCGAAGGCGTCCAGGCGGATCTCCTTCCTGCCCTCTCGGATGCTCGGGTGGCGACCCAGCAGCCCCTCGACCGTGGTCCGGGTGCGCACGTGGCTCACCACCAGGTCCAGCTTCGCCTCGGCGAGCATCGCGACCGCGGCCTCGAGCGAGGCGTCTCCGGCCGCGCGCACGGCCTCGTCGGGCGAGGTCTGGGCCAGCGCCTCCAGCCACGCCTGGACCAGGGCCAGCTGGTCGGGGAGGCGGCCGTCCAGCGCGCGCAGCTCGTCATCGAAGGTGGTGCGTCCACCGTGGTCGGCGAGGGTGCGCTCGAGCGCCTGGCGCAGGGTGTCGGCGTCGGCGGAGACCGGGAAGCGCACGACGTCCTGGGCCAGCACCTCGAGCAGGAAGTCGCCGGCAGGGGCGGCGAAGCCATCGGCGAGCACGCCGTCCGCGTCCAGGCCGGAGTCCACGAGGAAGCGCCGGATGCTGGCCTCGAGCTGGCGGGCGAACACCTGAACGCCCGGCGTGGGGCCGAGTGCGGTGCGCAGGCGGGCCAGCGAGCGGGCGCGCGCCTGCCAGGCGACGTCGGGACGATCGGCCGCAAACGCCTGGAACAGCATGGCGACCGCGCGAGGGGAGGGGGCGTGGCGGAGCAGGCCGGCCCCGGCGCGCAGCTCCAGCAGGGCCGCCAGGATCTTCGTGGCGTCGGCGTCGTGGATGCCGCGCTCGTAGCCCTCTTCGTACCGTGACACGGCGATCTCGCGGACCCGGGCCAGGAGCTGATCCGGGGTCGCGGCAAGCCGGGTGAGCGTCTCCAGCCCCTCGGTCGCCTCGGTCTGGCGCAGGATCGTCGCCGCCAGGTACTCGCCCCGGTAGACCTGGTCGGTCTCGCTGATGACGGTCTGGCCCCAGTAGGGCCTGGTCTGCAGGAAGGCCTCGTCGGTGACCGGCAGGTACAGATCGGTGCCGGTCAGGTGCAGGGCCAGGCCCTCGTCTCGGGGGACTGCGGTGAGGTCCAGGGGCTGGGTATTGACCGTGAACTTGTGCTTGCCCAGGCTGATGAGATCGTCGCCGTCGGCAAAGAGCTCCAGCTTGTCCCGCAGGCCCCGCAGGGCGTCCTGCTTGGACGACTTGAGCCGGGCCAGCAGCTCGTCCTGCTTGACCGTGTCGCCGAGGTCCGCCAGCTGATCCGCCAGCTGACGCAGCTTCATGACCATGGGGTCGGACGCGAACCAGGCGTTGAGCTCCTCGACCTCGCTGAAGGTGCCCGCGCGCCGGGCGATGCCCTCCAGGATCCGCGTCGCCGAGCCGGTGATCGTCTGGATGCGCCGGTTGCGCGCGTCCACCAGCGCCTGCTTGCGCGCGGCGAAGGCCTCGGTGATCTCCTGGCGCTTCTCGGTGAGCTGCGGCAGGAACCGGTCGAACTCCCCGAACGCCGCCTCGAGCTCCTCCAGCTGGAGCAGCAGGGCGGACAGCTGCTCGTCGGCCGCCTCGGGGGTGTCCGCCAGGCCCAGCCCGTTCTGAACCGCCTGACCCAGGAGCTGGAAGCGGGCGGCAAACTCGGCCGTGGCCTCGGCCCCAGCGAGATCCTCGCGCTTGCCGGCGAGCGTCGCCCGCACCCGGTTCACCTGGGCGTAGACCTCGCCGATGTCCCCGAGGATGGCGGCCTTCTGGGTGGGGTCGTCCACCTCGAGCGCCGCGACGACCTCCGACAACAGGTCCACGCCCTTGGCGGTGGTGTCAAGCCGCTCGGTCAGGACCTTGAGGTCGGCGGTGCGGGTGACCTCGGCGATGCCCGTGTCCAGCTCCGCGATCTCGGCCAGGACGGGCTTGAGCGCGCCGTCGCCGAGCAGGAACTCCACCGCGCCGCGGCTGACCTTGTCGAAGGCCTCGACCGTCTCCTGCTCCAGCGCGTCCAGCGCCTGCAGGTCCACGTAGCGGACCTCGCGCAGGGTGATGAGGTGGCCGCGCTGGCGGCGGAGAGCGGTCATGCTCTCCATGAAGGGCTGGACCTCACTCCAGGTCTCTGGCCGAAGATCGTCGATCAGGGTGCGCTGCGCCTTCTTCGCCTCGCGCAGCACCTCCTTGGCCCGGCGCTGCAGGACCTGGACCTTCTCGAACTCGTCGATGATGAGCTCGGCGGTGTCGCGCAGGGTGATGACCCGGCCGCGCAGGTCGCCCACCTCGGCCTCGCCGGCCCAGTAGTAGGCGTCGTTGAAGCGGTTGGCCGCCGCCACC
>CALATR010000418.1 GCA_937891875.1 uncultured Pseudomonadota bacterium
CCCGCGCTTCACCGATGGGGTGGGCTCCCGCGAGTTCGACGAGTTCGGTGACCCCAACGTGCTCAACGCCCGGTCCTACATCTCGTCTGCGACAGTGTCTCCGGACGGCCTGACGGTGCTCGCCACCATGGAAGGCAGCCAGACCATCGTGACCCTGCCCATCGACGGAAACGTGAACTCGAAGGGCCGGTTCGAGACCGACTTCATGGAGGACTTCGAGAGCGGCTTCGAGTTCGTGCAGGGAATCGCCATCGAGACCGGCGTCGGCCCTCGCGGCGTGGCCTTCCTGCGCTCGGACGAGGCAGTGGTCGACTCCTGGCTGGAGCGCTCGCTGGAGACCGTGCCCTACGGTGACGCCCGCGCCACCCTGCGCCAGGGCATCGTCGGCGGCGGCTTCTTCGCCGATCCCGGTCAGGCGCTGGAGGTCATCAGCTCCGTCGAGACCGCGCCCGCCGTGCTCGAGCCGGCGGAGGAGGCCGGTCGGAAGCTGTTCTACAGCGCCACCGACTCGGCGATGGCGGCTCACTCGGGCGGCATCAGCTGCGCCACCTGCCACTACGATGGCCGCAACGACGGCCTGACCTGGACGTTTGCCGCCGGTGAGCGCCAGACGCCGTCCCTCGCGGGCGTGGTCAGCGAGACCACCCCGGTGACCTGGACCAACAACGTGCCCTCGGTCGCCACCGAGGTCCGGCTCACCAGCCGCGATCGCATGGGCGGCAGCGGCGCCTCGGTCAACCAGTCCAAGGACGTGCAGGCCTACATCGACCTCACGCCCTACCCGGCGACCCGCCGCATGGATCTGGACGAGGCCGCGGTCGACCGTGGCCGGGACCTGTTCTTCGGCGAGGCTGCCTGCGCGGACTGCCACAACGGCGCCGCCTACACCGACACCGTCGCCTACGACATGTTCGGGCTGGACCAGGTCATGACGCCGGCCCTGCGCGGCATCGCGGCGACGGCGCCCTACCTGCACGACGGCCGCGCTGCCAACCTGCGTGAGCTGGTCGAGGTCGCGGAGGACGGTGGCATGGGCAAGACCAACCACCTGACGTCCGAGCAGAAGGACGACCTGGCCCTGTTCCTCTCGACCCTGTAGGTCGGGCAGACAGGCGTGCGCTATGACACGGCCACCTGAACGAGGTGGCCGTGCAGATCGTGCATGTTTCGTCGGAGATCCTCCCCTGGTCGAAGGCCGGGGGGCTCGGTGATGTGAGCGGAGCCCTGCCGCCCGCATTGGCGGCGCGGGGGCACCACGTCGTCACGGTCGCGCCGCGCTACGCCGAGTACGAGGATGCGTGGGACACGGGCCACACCGGCGGGGCGTGGCTCTTCGGCAGCCACCACCGGGTGCGCTTCTTCCACACCCGAAAGGCCGGCGTCGACCATGTCTTCGTCGACCACCCGAGCTTTCACCGAGACGGCATCTACGGCGACTCCAACGGGGCGTACGGCGACAACTTGTTCCGCTTCGCCCTGCTGTCCCGGGTGGCGCTGCAGGTGCCCGACCTGCCCATCTTCGAGCAGGACCTGTCCCGGGCAGAGGATCTCGTCTTCCACGCCAACGACTGGCATGCCGCGCTGGTGCCGGTGCTGCTCGACGCGGTGAGCCGGCCCGCCGGGCGCTTCCTGGGCGTGCCGAGCGTGCTGGCCCTGCACAATGTCGCCCACCACGGGGCCACCACCCTCGACGCGTTCGACGGGCTCGACCTCGCCGCGCGCTGGAAGGGCACGCTGACCCAGTATGGCGCGCTGTCCCCGCTCAAGGGCGGTGTGTCGACCGCAGACCAGCTCATCACGGTCTCGCCGACGTACGCCCGCGAGATCGCCGAGCACCGCGGCCACGGCCTCGAGCCCATCCTGTCGGCCCGCAACCAGGACCTGCACGGGATCGTCAACGGGGTCGGACCGGAGTGGGACCCGGCTACCGACCCGCGCCTGCCCGCGACCTACTCGGCGGCCGACCTCACCGGCAAGGCTCGATGCAAGCGTGCCCTGCAGGAGCGCTTCGGCCTCGAGGTGAACCCGGAGCGCCCGGTGTTCGCCTTCATCGGCCGGCTGGTGCACCAGAAGGGCCTCGACCTGCTCGAGCAGCTGGTGCCGTGGCTGGTCGCGCGGGGGGGGCAGGTGGTGCTGCTCGGCAGCGGCGAGTCGCGGTGGGA
>CALATR010000419.1 GCA_937891875.1 uncultured Pseudomonadota bacterium
AAGCCACTCGGCGGCTCCTCCGGCTCCGCCTCGACCGGCATCGGCACCGCGGATGCCGGCGTCGGGGTCGTGCCGGTCTTGCTGGCCACGGGCGCGTCGGCGGCGGGCGCCGGGAGGGCGGGCAGGGGCTGGGCCTCCGCGGGAAGCTCGGTCGGAGCCACATCATCGGCGAGGGAGCCCGCGGGGATCGCGAGGGGCACATCGGCCTCGGGGGCCTGCGGGGGCTCGGCCTCGACGACGGGATCAGGCTCGAGGGGAGGGGGAGCCTCGATGGCCACGGGCTCGGCGGGAGGCTCGGCAGGAGCGGGGGCCTCGGCGGTGACCGGTTCGTCGGCCGGGGGCTCGGATGCGGCCGGCACCGCGAGCGGGATCAGCTCGGGCGCCGGCTCGGCGACCACCTCGGGCGCGGGCTCGGCGACCGGCGCAGGCTCCGCGACGACCTCCGGCTCGGCGGACGGTGCGACCGGCGCAGGCTCCGCGACGACCTCCGGCTCGGCGGCCGGTGCGGGCGGGGCGGTCTGGGAGCGGCTGAACTTGCCCCGGGCGGGAGCCGGCTCGGGGGTGGTGCCGTCCTTGGCGGTGGGCTCGGCGGGCGCGTCCTCGGCGTCGACCGGGGGATCGGATCCATCGATGGCGTCGACCGGTAGCGACTCGATGGGCGCGGCCGAGGGCACGGCGAAGTCGTCCGGATCGTCGCCGGCCAGGGCGGCGGCGGGCACGAGCAGGGCGAGCAGGGTGAGGGTGCGCATGGACGCTCCGGCACAGGGACAGAAGTCGCGTGGACTCCTTCTTGGACACCACAGACGACGCGAGGCGTCACCTTCTTCGATGCTCCTTGCTTTGAGAGCGCGCACTGCGATACTCCGGGTCCGCACCGGGTTCCCTCAGCCAGGCCAGGAGAGACGTGGGCGAAGGCAGGCGATACAAGATCGAGGGTGTCCTCGGAAAGGGCGGTTTCGGAACGGTCTATCGCGCCCAGCTCCTCGGGGAGGGAGGGTTCACCCGCAAGGTGGCCCTGAAGGTCCTCAACGCCGACATGGCGGGCATGGAGGACGTCGCCCGCCGCCTCCGTGACGAGGCGCGCCTCCTCGGCCTGCTCCGCCACCGCGCCATCCTCCACGTCGACGGTCTGGTCCGGCTGAACAACCGCTGGACCGTGGTGATGGAGTACATCGAGGGCGCGGACCTGCAGAAGGTCGCCCGGGCGGGCGGCGTGCCCCTCGGCCCGGCCCTGGAGATCGTCGGTGAGGTCGCTGCCGCCCTGCACGTCGCGTACACGACGCCCTCGCCGTCCGGCGTGCCGCTCAAGCTCCTGCACCGGGACATCAAGCCGCCCAACATCCTGCTCACCGCCGCCGGGGAGGTGAAGGTCCTCGACTTCGGCATCGCCCGGGCGGAGTTCGGCAACCGGGAGGCCAAAACCAAGTCCGTCCTGTACGGCTCCGTCGGCTACATGGCGCCGGAGCGGCTGGACTTCGAGGAGCTGCCTGAGGGCGACGTCTACGCGCTCGGCACCGTCCTGTACGAGATCCTCGTCGGAAGCCCCTTCGGCAAGGCGTCCATCCGCACGGAGCGGCACGCGGAGCAGGTCGTCGAGGGCGTGCGCCTGGTCGAGCGCAAGTGCGGTCCCGCCCCGCCGGAGCTGTCGGAGCTGCTCGCCTCGATGCTGGCGTATGACCCGGAAGATCGGCCGTCCGCCCGCGAGGTGGAGCGGCGGTGCCGCACCCTGCGCCAGCAGGTCCAGGGCCCCTTCCTGCGCGACTGGTCGGAGAAGGCGGTGCCCCCGCTCGTCGACACCCGGCTGGACCTGCCCCGCGACGACTTCAGCAACAGCATCGTCTCCGAGAGCGGCGGCGTGTCCCTGCTCGACGCTGGCGACGCGTCCGGCCCGATCAAGGCGACCATGCCGCTCGGCGGGGACGCCCCGGCGCCGCCGCGTCCACCA
>CALATR010000420.1 GCA_937891875.1 uncultured Pseudomonadota bacterium
GGTACCGGCAAGCTGGGGCGCGGTGAGCAGGCATGCCTGGCCGCCGATCTCGGTCAGCTCCAGAGCCCGGCGCAAGCACCGCTCCGCCTGCACGACGTCATCGGCCCGACGCCAGCAGGAGCCCGCAGCAAACCAGGCCCGCCACGCCTCCTCGACGCGGCCACCCATGCCGGCGATGTGGGCAGCCGCAGCGTACGCGTCGGCCGCAGCCTTCCAGTCGCGGGTCGCGGTCCGCGCCTCGGCTGCGTCCATCATCTGGGAGAAAGTCGCGCTCACGGCTCCCCGGGGACGGGGGCGTCATTACCGATTCACCCGCGGTCCGCCAGTTCCACCCTAGCGGTACGCCAGGGGACCCGTCAGCCTACTTGCAGCTTCCTTCCCAGTTTTCCTTCGAGACCTGGAAGGTGAAGGTGCAGGTCTTGCCCTCCTCGATCTCGAAGGTCGCTCCGCGGATCTTCTGACCGGTCGACACCGGCGTGACAAACGTGCGGTAGCGGCCGGCCGGCATCTTGCCGACGTCGTAGTCGCCCATGCCGTCCCACTCGGCCTTGAAGCCAGCACTGCCCGAGAGCGTGACCAGCGCGGCCTTGTCGCCCTCCAGCTTGAGCACGGTCTTCTTGGACACGGGCGTCTTGTCCCCACGCCGATCCTCGGCGACCACGCGGCTGCCGTTGGGCAGGTCGACCTCGGGCTCCGCCGGGGTCTCGGGCGTCTCCGGGGTCTCCGGGTCCTCCGGCGTCTCGGTCGACGTCAGCGTGGGGATGGAGGTGTCCGACTGCGAGGCGACCAGCGCGATCGCGGCCACGGCGGCGATGATGCCGGTGCCCAGCAGACCCAGCACGACCACCACGACCACCGCGATGACGACGAGCCGCAGGAAGCCGCCGCGCTTCTTCGGCGGGGCCTCGTCTTCCTCGTCCAGGTCGCCGAAGCCGTCGTCGACCTCGGGCGGTGGTGCCGCGATCGCCTGTGCGGCAGGCTGGGGGCGGCTCTGCTGGGACGGACGCTTTGGCGTGGCCGACCGTGTCGCGGGGGCCGGCGTGCTCGCCTGCTTGCTGGCCGGGGCGGGAGGCGGGGGCGGATCGGGCGGCATGGTCGGCGCCGCACCGAGATCGTCGACGGTCGCGCCGAGAGGTCCCGAGTCCATGCCCCACACCGAGGACGGGTCCTCCTCTATGACGTTGCCGGTGAGCGGATCGCCCGACTCCAGGTCCGGGACCGCGGCCTTGGCCTCCGCGACGACCACCCGGCAGAAACGGCGCAGGCCCATGTCGTTGGCATCCTGGGCCAGAATCTCGAAGATGTCGATGAGCTGCTTGGCGCTCGGTCGCTCCGCCGGCTCGTACGCCATCATCAGCAGCAGGACCTCGCGCACCTGCTCCACCCACTCGGGGTCCCCCTCGAGCGGCGTGCTGGCGACCTTCTCCTCGATCTTGCTCGCGAACTTGTTCGGCCGGGGCGGGATGCGCCCGAACGGCTCCAGCGAGAGCATCTCGTGCAGGGTGACACCGAGGGAGAAGACGTCCGCAGCCGGTGTGTCCTCCTCGCCGAGCATGCGCTCCGGCGCCATGTAGCCCTGCGAGCCGAACGCGAGCGCCTGGGTCTTGGCCTCCCGGGCGTCGAAGTTGGCCCGGGCGGTGCCGAAGTCCAGCACCTTGACACCGCCGTTGACGGTCACGAAGACGTTGGACGGCTTGATGTCGCGGTGGATGACCCGCAGGGGCTCCCCGCCCTGAAGGGGCTCGCCGTTGTACGCGGCGTCGAGCGCACCGGCGACGGCGATCATGATCTCGAACAGCGCCTGGCGGGGGAAGTGCTGACCCCGTTCCATCAGGTGGCCCATGATGCCCTTGAGGTCCACGCCCTCCAGGTACTCCATGACGATGGCCAGCTTGCCGTCGACGGACGTCAGATCCTCGACCCGCACGATGTGCTGGTGGCGGATCAGACCGAGGAGGCGCGCCTCGTCGCGGGTGCGCATCACGATCTCGTCGTGGCTGCTCCACTTCTGGTGCAGCAGCTTGAGCGCGACGATGCGGGAGAAGCCGTCCTGCGAGAGTTGTTCGGCCAGATAGACCTTTCCAAACCCGCCTTCGGCGATCTCCTTGATGAAGCGGAACCGGCGTCGTGCGCCACTCATGCGGGCGTCTCCGAGGGAGTTTCGGGCGTCGTGCCCGGGTGAGGTCGCATCCTAGATCATCGCGACGGGGATCAGTTGCCTGCACCCACCCGGACGCCGCAGAACTCGTTCCCCGGGTCGCGGGCGACCTCGTGCAGGTAGTGCGACATGGCGAAGAACTCGACCATGTCCTCCTCCACGCCAGGCTCGGCATTGATGAACGTCTGGAGGTCTCGCGAGCCGAAGATCCCGTCCGACCAGTCCTCTTCCTTGTTCACCCGCTCGACCTCCTGCCCCAGCAGGATGGCCCCGATGTTGAGGGCGAAGTTGTCGGGCTTGGCGTTGGGCTGCAGCTCGGTGCTGTCGTACATGCCCTCGAGGTTGATCGGGCGGAAGTCCTCGGAGAGCTTGATCTTGGTCATCAGGCTGTCGAAGCGGACCAGGGACTTCCGGGTGCCCTCCTCGCCGCGCATGAGGATGCCGGCGGCGAAGTAGCGCGAGGGCAGCGAGCCGACGTTGGAGCACAGGCGGCCGCCGACGTCGGAGTTCGCCTTGAGCGCCTCCAGGATCCGGCCCTTGCGATCGCGCTTCTGATACGCCTGGAGCCGCTCGTCGACCTTGTCGACCATGTCGGGCGTCAGCATGAACTCCTGCATGTTGGAGCGCCGCGTGCCCGCGGTCCACAGCATGTCGCGGAACAGGTCGACCTTCTCGTACTCCTCCTTCGCGCCGCGGGGCTCGGGCGTGTGCTCGGTGTAGATGAGCACGCCGTTGAGCACGACTGCGATCAGCAGGACCGCGAAGATCACGAAGACCCGGATGCTCACTTGATGCTCCAGGAGTTGACGGTGCCCTTCTGCGGGATGCTGAACCGGGTGCAGTAGCCCTCGTCCAGCAGCGAGTCCCAGCTGCGGTAGGCCTCGAACTGGTCCTTGTAGTTCTTGCCGTAGTAGCAGACCGCGAGGATGTGCTGGGCGATGATGTTGTAGGCGTAGTGCTGGGTCTCGGGCACGATCTCGCTGCCACAGAACCTGTTGCCCGCCGGACCGTAGTGGTGGTCCTTGCACTTGATCTGATCGCCGTAGAACGTGTGGTGGATCGACTCGTCCTTGCCCCGGGACCACTTCTCGAAGGCGGGCAGGATGTTGTAGCCCTTGTCCTTGCCGAATCGCCGGTCGTCGTAGCCGGCGTTGTGTGAGAGGATCGTGGCGGAGACCGCCGAGCCCGAGCGGGCGAGCGCCTCGTCCTCCCAGGCTTCGGACAGCGACGCGATGGCCGCTGCGGTGCTGCGCTCGAGGTCCTTGCGGTCGTCCACGCGGCAGCCGCCGTTCATCGGGATGAGGCAGACCTCGGGCGAGATGTCGTCCCGCGCGGAGTTGTGGTCGGTGTACGGAGCGTTCTTGCGCACCCCGTTGGGCGGGGTGAACTCGGTGGGCGTCCAGGAGAAGGTCGAGCCGTCGGGCTTGGGCAGCTTGCAGTCGCGCACGCGGAACTCGAGGCCCTTCTGGCGCTCGATCCGGTAGGCGACCTCGGGCATGAACTGCCAGAACCCCTTGGCGCAGGCCCAGGACTGCAGCTCGGGACGGTAGCGGCTCTCGGTGTAGGGCGTCGCCGCGATGACCTCGGGCAGGCCCGCGTCGCGGAGCTGCTCGACCACCTTGGCGTAGTACTCGTGGATCTCGTCCAGGCGCCGGAAGAAGCGCTGGGACTTGACGTGCTTCTCCACCGACGCGACCACGTACTGGAACTGGCGCTGGTCCCACTCCTCGGGGTCGGTGATCATGTCCACGTCGGAGCGGCCGGCGTTCTGGGCCTGCTCTGCGGCGGGCTTGGCGACGAAGCGGCGGAAGCCCTCGGCGAGGCCGTCCAGGGTCTTCTCGTCGACCTCCACCTTCCCGATCTCGACGGACTCGTAGTACTCCTCGCCCGGCTCGACCGGACCCAGCTTCTCGACCTCGGTCGTGATGAGGCCGCCCGAGGTGACGCCGACCACGACCAGCACGCCGGCGACGACCGCGACGAAGAGTCCCAGGCAGCCCACGATCCAGATCGGCAGGGTGGCGGCCGCGATCCGGGCGACGCTGCGCTTCGGGGCGGCCTTGCGCGCCTGGGCGATGGGCGCCGAGACCTCGACCGCCTTGACGTTGTCCTGGGCCGAGCCGACCCGGCCCGCGGTCCACACGCCCAGCTTCTCGACCTTGACGAACTGGATGGTGCAGCCGCGTCCGACCGGGCCCAGGTGGATGGCGCAGCCGTCGTTCAGGTACTCGGGCTGGGTCAGCGGATCGATGTCCTTCCACTTGACGTTGGGGTGGGGCGCCATGCGGACCTGGTTGTTGCCCACCGGCCCGACCGTCGCCTCGCCCTCGCCGTAGGCCGTGATCACGCACTGGCGGGCATCGATGCCGCGGTAGCCGGTGAGCGCGAAGCCGCCGGGACCCGGGTTGGTCCCGATACGCACGAGGGGCCCCTGGAACTTCTGCTCACCGAGGGAGGCGAGCGGTCCGTTCAAGGCGCGCATGACTACATCGAAGCGTTCGTTGCTCACTGCTGGACCACCACCATCACGTCGTCGTCGGCGGAGCCCGCGTCCAACACCTCACCCAGCGCGAGCTGAGTGGGGAGCGCACGTCCGCCGACCGAAATCTGCCAGCCCGCACCGTCCAGTTCAAGGGCGGTCAGGATCTGCTCCAGCGCCGCCCCAGCCGTCACCGCCGTGCTCACCGGCGCTCGGAACGAGGCGGGTTCGTCCCCGCGCACCTCGACGGCGATCGGCACCAGCCGCGCACGGCGGAACGACAGCCGCAGGCTCGCCGCCTCGAGGTCCGAGATCGGCGTGTCACCCGCGATGTGCTCGCCATCCTGCTCGGCGCGCAGCCAGCCCTCCAGCGTGCCCGTGAGCGACATCGGGGGCCCACCGCGCGTGGCCGCCGCCAGGGCGATCGCGTCGCAGACCAGCGCGTCCTCGGGCACCTGGACCGTGCAGTCGGATCCATCGAGGAGCTGCACCGTCACCTCCGTGCCTGCGGGCTCTGCCGCGGCGGACGAAGACGCCGAGGGCCGCTCGGTGCCCTTCGACGAGCGCAGGCGTTCCAGCAACGAAGAACCACGCTTCTTCGCCGGCTTCTCCTCGGGTGGCGGCTCGGGCTCGGGCTCGCGGGACCGGCTCGTCCGCGCCCCGGACCGGGACAGATCGCGGCGACTGCGGGACAGGTCGTCGCGGGATCCCCGGCTGCGCTTCAGGCGGTCGCGCAGGCTGCTACGCGCGTCGCTACTGCTCTTTCGCGCCCCACCCGATCGCTTGAGGCGGTCGCGCAGGGAGTCCTTGCGGCTGTCCCCGCTGCTGGAGGCCCGGCTCTTGCGCAGCTCGCGGCTGCCCGACCGTGCGACCGAGCCCCAGCGCTGCTTCTCGTCCATCTCCGGCTCGGTGCCCGGACGCGCGCCCCGGGGCTCCTTGAGGCTGCGCCTGGTGGGCTGGTCGAGCTCGTTGGCGATCTCGGCGAGCTCCTCCGGAGTCATGGCCGCAGTGGCGCCGGTCGGCAGGGCGCGCTTGCGGCGCAGGCGGTGGCGCACGGTCGACACGACCTCGGCCAGGGTCGGCCCCTCGACGCTGGGAAGGGCGAGGATGTCGCGGACCTCCCAGACAAACTCGTTGGTGTCGGCGTGGCGCGAGTCCATGTCGTACTTGAGCGCCCGGGTGAGCAGCTCGACCACCGGCTCGCCCAGACGCTCGCGCCAGGAGTAGAGCCGATAGGGGCCCTGGGCGTTGCTCGCCTGCTGCTTGATCTCGGAGAGAACACCGTTGTAGAGCGGCTCACCGACCATCAGCTCGAACGCGATGAGCGCGAGGGAGAACAGGTCGGAGCTGCTGTCCTCGTCCTTGCCCTCGATCCGCTCGGGCGGGCAGTAGCGGTAGCCGTCCTCCTTGGGCATGGTCCGGCCGTCCTCGCGGAAGGCCAGCATGTCGAGCTGGGGCAGCCCGTAGCCGAGGATCCGGATCTGGCCGTCGTTGCGCAGGGCGATCCGCCACGGGGAGAGGTCGCCGTGGGTGACGACCCCGTGGCGCTCGCCCTTCTCGGCAGCCTCCTCGAGGGCCTGGGCGACGAAGTAGCAGAGCTCGAGCCCCGCCTTCACGCCGCCGGGCTCGCCGATCCGGGACAGCGTCTCGAGCACCGTCTGCAGCGGCACCACCGTGCCCGTCGGGTAGATGAAGGCACCACTCTCGGGCACGGTCTGGGCGAGACCGACCACCTCGACCGAGCCGGGCTCCTCGAGGAAGCCGCGCACGTTGCGCACCTCCCCGTTGATCGCGTCGTGCTGCCGATACTTTCGGTGAAACGTGATCGCCAGGTGCTTCAGCCCCTTGTCGTTCTCCAGCTCGACGAGGTCTGACGCGGGACCCGCGACCTTCTCCCCGGTCCGGGTCATCCCTGCCAGCGTGTCCATCCTGCCTCCGGCCCGCGGCCGACGATGCTACCGCCTGGAGAGGGCGCGCCCGGTTCGATCCGCCGGCATGTGCGGTCTGGCCCTGCCATCGGGCAGATGCGAGTCCGCGGTGGCTTCGCGCGACGGCGCGCGCACGGAGCGGCGAGGGGCTGATACGCTCTGCCTGACCCGGAGCCACGATGGCCAACCGCCGCAACAACGATCCGAACGACCTGTCGAACCGGGTGCACCAGCGCCCGGAGCACGACCAGGAGCAGGACCAGGACCAGGAGAAGGAACAGAACCAGGAGAAGGAGACCGAGACCTCACGGGCCCACAACCAGATGGGCAACGCGGCGCTCGCGGCGATGCTCAACGCCCGCGCGGGGCAGGACGGTCAGGGCATGGACGGCGAGGCCGGCGGCAGCGGCCACAGCGTGCGCCCGCGCAAGGCGCACGAGAAGGAAGGCCAGGACTACGGCGGCGACGACGTGGTCGACGACGTGCCGATCACCCTGGACGACCTCACCCGGAGCTGGAACCCCGGCACCCGCAAGTCCGACGACCGCCCCAAGTTCGTCGAGCCCATGCCCGACGACGACCTGCCTCCCGAGGACGCCGAGTTCCTCGAGGCGGTCGCCGACGCCCCCACGTCCGGTCCCCTGCCCCGGATCGACAACCTGGACGCCCTGCTGCAGCCGTCCGCGGAGGTCATCGCCGCGTCCACGGCCGGCTGGGCGCGCGCCGCGAGCCGCTGGGCCTCCCCCACCCCGGGCTGGCGCGGGGTGGCAGCCCTGGTCGCCTCCAACGCCCCGGTCCTGCAGTGCGCCGACGCCCGGGTGCTGCCGGCGCGAGCCGCGGTTGGTGCCCTGGGATCCTGCTTGCTCGCAGAGAGTCCGGCGGTGCGCCGCGCGCCGAGCCTGGAGACCGGGGCCCTCATCGAGTGCTGCCTCGAGCTCGAGGGGCGCGCCCACCGAACCCGCAACCTGATCGTCGAGCTGGAGGGCACCGCGACGAAGCTGCCCCGCGCCGGGGATCTCATCGCGGCGCACATCCCCGGAGGTGGCTCGGTCCGAATCCGCGAGCTCCCCCCGACCGTGCTCGGTCCGCTGACCGAGGCGCTACAGCAGGTGATCCGCTGGCAGAGCGTCGAGGCCACCCTCCCCCGCCTCGACGACGTGCCGGACAAGCAGGAGGATCCGGACGATCCGCTAGGCCTGGATGCAGTCTTCGACGACGTGCTGGGCGAGGTCGACCGCGAGCAGGGCGTCTACCAGACGGCACTTCAGACCGCAGAGCGCATGGCCACCGCAGGCTCGATGACCCGCATCGAGTTTGCCGCCCTGTGCCGGGTCGTCGACGACGTCGCCCGCCTGTGGAGCCGATCTCCCGGCGCGTCCCTGCGCGCGGTCGGCTCCCGTCTGGACGAGGAGATCGACGGGCTGCTGCGCCTGCTGCTGGACGTGGCCCGGGCGGTGCAGAAGCGCCGCTTCCCGCCGCCCAAGATCCGCAATGGCCTCATCCGCGGCGCCCGCCTGCTCGACACCCGTCGCGGCGAGGCGGTGGAGGTGCTGGCCCGAGTGTGCGGTGCCCTGCTGCCTGGGATCCCCGAGCTTCCGGAGCGACCCCGCTTGCGCCCGGATCCGCTGTCCGAGGCCCTCGACATGGGCGTGCCCCTCGAGGCGATGCCCTGGTGCGACGCGCTGCCCCGCTCGACCGACACGGACCTGCTGCGCTGCTGCCTGCGCTCCCTCGCCGGCACCGACCCCAGCGCGGAGCGAGCCGCCTGGGATGGGCTTCGAACCGCCCTGATCCGCGAAGGACGGGTCGGTACGGAGCTGACCGTGGCGACCATCGTGCTCGCCCATGCCTGCCTGCGCGACGGGGACACGGACGCGGTGCACGTGCACGCCTCCGCCCTGCGCGCGGTCGGTCGCAAGCGCCGCAACGGCCTGCTGGTCGCGGAGGGCGCCCTGCTCTCGATGGAGGCCTGCGTCGCCGACGACGACGAGGACCGTGCCCAGGAGATCCGCCTCGAGGCCGGCCGGCTGTGCTGGGACCTCGGGGCGCGAGGCGCCCTGTCCTTGCTGGCCCGGTGGAGCCCGCCCGAGGAGGAGGCCGAGGACTTCGCGCCGTTCTTCGACTACGCGTGGGAGGTCGAGGAGGAAGACGAGGAGGAGGGGGACGAGGACGGGTAGTGGCGGGACGGCCTCGATGGCGGGGGATCGGGGCAGCCTTCGACGCAGACCCGGAGTTCAGACGTCGATAATGGCGATTTGACGCACGTTTGCCACGGAGTCACGGAGTCCGCAGAGGGGGCACCGAGACAGCTTGGCGAGGCCAGCGTCCGCTGGTTCCCCGGTTCGCGCCGTCGACGGGATCCCAGCGGTTCGCCCCGCCTCGAGCCGTCAACTCAGCCCGGCGCGCCCGGCTGGTACCCGCAGACGGCGCACTGGCCTTCTCGCGCGATGGCGGCACGGGCGCGGTAGCAGCCGGCGTGGAAGACGCGGCCGCACTGGTAGACGCAGTCCTGGCGGTTCTCGGCGTCGGCGAGGTCGACCATGCCGCCGCAGATGGCGCACTGGGCCTGCTGGGACTGGGCGACCGACGCGTTGTCCTCGAGGTCGAGGGCCTTCTCCGGGAGGGGCTCGACCGCGCCGAACCAGGCGAGCCAGCCCATGACGACGCCGGAGATGCCGGCAATGACGCCACACGCGGCGGCAATGCCGATGCCCGTGTAGTCGACCGCGAAGACGAAGCCTGGCACGAGGGCGACGCCGACCAGGCCGAACATCAGGACCGTGCCGGTGAGCGGGATCTTGATCGAGCTGCCCGGCGGGCCCCACACGTGCCGCGCGGTGGTCGAGGACAGCAGGCCCAGCGCGAGGCCCGGCACGAGGCCCAGGACCACACCCATGATCCAGTCGAGCGGCATGGTCAGCGCGATGGCCCAGCCAAACGCGAACGCCATGGTGGACAGGCCGCTGCCGATCATGACGGTGACGTTGCCGCCCCGGTAGCCGACGGTGCGGGGATACTCGGGCGGGCGCTCGATGACCGAGCTGCCCTCGGGCGGCTGCGGCAGGATGTGGATGAGCTCGCCGTTGACGACGCCCAGGTCGGACAGCTTCTCCTCATCGTGGAGCAGGCGGCCGCGGGCGCGGATCCAGAACTGCCGGCGCTTGCCGTCGGGCCAGGTGGCTCCGAGGCCGGCGTCGCGGGCGATCCGCTGGGTGACGTCCTTGGCGGGCAGATACGTGGGCACCACCAGGTCGAGAGCCGCCGACTCCACATCGACGACCTGCACCCGGACGGTGACGGTCCCGGCGTCTGCGGCGGCGGCTCCCAGCTGGCTCATCGAACGGCATCCGTGGTCTGCTGCAGCTCGTCCGCGAGCTTCTGCATCGGCTGAAGCAGACGCTCGAAGCTCTCGAACCAGCGAAGCCAGGTCTCGTCGCTCTGGTCGGGCGCCGGGATCTCCGCGTTCACCCGGCGGACGAACTCGGTGAACTTCGAGATGCGGTCCGTCGTGGACGGCAGCGGGTTGTAGAAGTCGTGCGCGAACGCGATCAGCGTGCCTGCGGTGCGGTAGAGCACGCGGTCGGTGGTGCCCTCCTCGATGAGCAGGAACTCCGCGGACACCAGCGCCGAGTAGAAGCCGAAGCTGCCGATGCTCATCTCCTGGAGCACGGTCGTCCGGAACAGGGCATCCAGCGCCTTCTTGTTGAGGCGGATGAACTCCATGACCCGGGGCTTGAGGTAGGACTCGGCGGCGCGGGACTGGCGGCCGGCGCGGGGCACGGGCAGCTGGACCTGGACCATGCGACCGACGCGGACGCGGATCCGGCACAGGGCCACGCCGTCCTCGAAGTCCTGATCGGCGGCCTCGAGGCGGGGAGCGCACTGCTCCTGGATCCGGGCCTCGTGCTGCTCGTCGGTGTCGTAGACCGGGCGGGAGGAGTCGGGATCGGCGCGCTCGACGTGGAACAGCCACAGGACGTACTCGCCGTCCTGCTTGGGCACCTCGAGGGGCACGACCACGTCGCTCATCAGGTGCACGCCTTGTCCGGCGCGGGTGATGCCGTAGCCGCTCTTGATCACCGCCGTGTAGCGGCGCTTGCGCTGCTCCAGCTCGACCTGCAGGCCCTGGACGATGCCGTAGCCGTGCAGGAACAGGCTGTGCCGGTGCAGGGTGCGCCGGTGGTACAGCTGCTCGGTGAGCAGATCATCGGCCGTCAGGCAAAGGCCTTCGTAAGGGTTGAGACGGACGAGGGTGTGGGGAAAGCTCATGAGTGTCGCTCGCTAGACGGTGCGCTTGGGTCAACCGCGCTGGTCGAACTGGATGGTGAACATCACATGCACGGGCCGCTCCTGGCTCACGACGCCGACGATACGACGAAGCACGCCTGGGGCCCGCTCGCCGAAGCGCTGCTCGAAGCGCTCCCTCGGCTCGAGGGTCAGAGTGAAGAAGCTGGTGGATGATCGGGAGGTCGGCTCCATCAGGAAGCAGCCCTTGTTCTCGCCGCGACGGTAGCGCTCCACCACGTCCGTGCCACCGATGACCGCGTTCTTTCCGAGCACCACGGGACGGGCCTTCTCGCGCTCGCGGATGCGGACCGGCGCCGACGTGAGCACGCGGACCATCTCCTCCACCCCACGACGGGTGCCGCGGGTGCGGTAGAGGCGGATGGCGCGTCGCACGAGCTCGCGCTGCTGATGGACCGGCAGGGAGCCGTCCAGCTCGAAGCCGACCCAGCTGGCGAGCCACGGCAGGAAGCGCGGATCGGTCATCAGCGGATCGATGAGCTCGGGCAGGCGGTCGACCTTGTCGGTCAGCCGGGTCTGCAGGTGCTGGAAGATGAAGAGGAAGCGCCGCACCGGATCGTCGTCGATGTCGATGTCGACGGCCTGCTCCTTGGCGGCGACCATGCCGTACTTCGCCAGGGCACCGTCGCGGGTCCGGAGCACGTTGCGCGCCGATACCGGGCCTTCTCCCTGAAAGATTCCGGGGAGGAAGCGCAGGTACGAGCGCACGGGCACGTGCAGCACCACCTCGTCCTCGAGAGACAGGTTCTCGGTGTCGCGGGCGGCGCCCTCGACCTTGGGCACGACGGTGACCAGGTGGTCGGGCACGTAGAAGCTGGCCGGCGCACCGTTGGCGAGCACGCGCTCGCCGTGGATCATGGTGCGGAAGCCACTGTTGGCATGGCGGATCTCGACCGCCCGCACGATGCCCACGGACTCGCCCCGGCGGACCTCGACGAGCTTGTAGCGGACGGCGTTGCCGATGTTGCGCTGCAGGTAGGTACGCGCCGCACGGACCGGGTACTTGATCGTCACGACCTGCTGCAGATAGCGCAGGTCAGACGTCGCCTCTCGCGTGGCGAGCAGGTTCTCCGGCTTGTTCCGCCGGCGACTCGGAAGGCGGCGACGCCTCACTCGTCACCTTCCTCGGCGGCGACGACGCGCACCCGGCGCACCACGAAGAGGTCGTTCCTCTCGAGGAGCAGCGTGGAAGATCCCCTGCCCTTCTCCCAGCCCGGGTAGTCCTTGTCGCGGCCCTCGGTCACCTCGAAGAGCTGCACGTCGGTGACGTGCCGCACCTCGGGAAGGTCCGTGACCAGGCGACCGAAGTCCTGGGCGTAGAGCGTGCCGCGGAAGGGCCAGCCCTTCTCCTCGATGCCGCCGGTGTAGGGGTCGAGGAAGCGCTCGATCCAGACGGACGCGCGCTCGCGCACCTGGATGATGTTTGCGTTGGGTCGCAGCCGCAGGGTCAGGCTGACGTCGATCTCCTGGAACGTCGCCAGGCGGACCTCGGGCTGCACGTTCACCAGGCACCGCTTGGAGAGGTACTTGCGGACGTGGTCCTTGAGGCCGGCGGCCAGGAACGGGTCGGGCACACGCTCGGTCTCGCGCTTGTGCGGCAGGATGACGATCTGGACCGTACCGTCCTCGCCCATCTTGCCGTCGCAGGCGGCGCGGGCGACCTCACCGGAGGCCTCCTTGGCGATGATCTCGAAGTCGAGCCGGGTGACGGCGCGGTCCCGGCTGGTGAGGACCGACGGCGCCCGCCGGATGATCTCGTCGATGGACTCGGCGTTGCGGCCCCCGCTGGCAGCCAGGAGGTTGCGCACGTTGACCACGTCGCCGTAGCCCTCGGCGCTCTCCACCAGGTACGGGCCCACGTTGCCGACAGCGCCGGGCACGGTGTGGTAGACCTCGACGTTGATGTTGTAGTTGCCCACGGGCGCCATCTTGCCGCGGATGCCGTTGCCGAAGGTCAGGATGCCCTCGACCGGCTCGACGGTGAAGACGCGGTCGTCCTTGCTGGCGGTGAGCAGGGAGTTGCCCGGGGCGCGACGCCACTCGCGGCGCTGCCCGTCCTCCTCGATGACCCACACCCGCATGTCCGGGAAGCGGTCCGCGGGGAGCACGCCGGCCTGATCCGAGTCGTCCTTGTGCAGGAAGATCGGGAAGTGGCGCAGCTTGACCTGCTGGTGAGGCACGCCGAGGCCGCTGAACTTCTCCATGCGGAAGGCGTGGAGGTTCACCGCGTTGACGGTGTTCAGCATCATGTGTGTCACCGGCGGAAGTGCCGGGAGTTCCTCACCCTTGGGCGTACGGAACAGGCCGCGGATCCAGGTGCCCTCGGCGGGCTCCTCGGACTCTTCGGTGATGGTGAAGTCGAGGACGCCGGTCGCGTTCATCATGTAGCGGGGGGCGCCGCCCTCCTCGCCGGCGGCGGTGAGCCGACCCCAGCGCAGACGGCCGTGGCCCTGGTCCTCGAGGATCTCCCAGTCCACGGTGATGCCCTGGGGCAGGTACGCCTCGCCGCGGACGCGGAACATCGTCGCGAGGCGCTGGCCGACC
>CALATR010000421.1 GCA_937891875.1 uncultured Pseudomonadota bacterium
GACGACCCCCTCATCGGCGAGGATCTCTCGGTGCCGCCGCCCGACGAGGACGACGACGAGCCGATGCCCCAGCGCGAGGTGCTCGGTCACCTCCACGCGGCACCGCCGGACGCGGATCCGGACGCCGAGCCGGGCGAGCCGCCGACCGACGACGATCTGGTGCTCTTCGACGAGAAGCCCGACCAGGCCGCCGGGCTCCCGGACCAGTTCGACATCGAGGACGACGACGACATCCCGGAGACGCCCGCGGAGCTGCTCGACCCCGAGAGCGCGCTGCACGCGGCGACCCCGCCGATGCCGGTCCGCGAAGAGGCTCCGGCCGCCAGCCTCGAGGACGAGCTCCCCGGCATGGCGGATGACGCCCTGGCGGAGCGCGACTTCTTCGGTGAGGAGGACGGTGACCCGCCCACGGAGGAGCACCCGCCGGGCATGCAGGTGGAGGACTTCGCCAACCTGTACCGGGCGCCCATGGACGTGCCCGACGCTCCGGTCATGCCGGGGATCCTCGGTGGGGAGACCCCGCCCCCGGTCGCCGGTCACCCGCGCAAGTCCTACCAGCCGGTCGCCCCTCCGGGCTCGGCGGTGGCGCCGACCATGCCCAAGCCGACGGGCATGTGGGACGAGACCCCGCTGCCCCGCACCGGGCGGGAGTCCGAGGGCGACAGCACGCCTCCACCGCCGGTCTTCCGCGATCGGCCCCCCGCCCCCCCCGAGGACGTGCCCTTCTACCAGGACACGTGGTTCATGGTCGCCGCCGCCATGGCGGCCCTTGCCGCCATCGCCGTGCTGCTCCTGGTCGCGTTCCTGGGACCGGGCATGGGCGGCGGCTCCAGCTCGGGCACGCCGGGCACGGTCGGAGGCCCCGGGGCTCCAGACCTGTCCCGTCCCCCGGTCGACCTCGTGCCGACCGAAGATCTGGGCACGGTCGAGCCGGACGAGAACCCGGACGAGGTCGAGGACCCGGACACCAGCGGGCGCCGCACCACGACCCCTGCGGTCACGCCGACCCGCCAGCCGGGCACCGACCGCGCCGAGGTCAACCGCGGCGGGTCCAACGACGCCGGCGAGACCGGCCGCCTCAAGATCCGCGCCTCCAAGCAGACGCTCATCTACGTCAACGGCAAGCCGGTCGGCCTGACCCCGCTGGACCTCGACCGCCCGGCGGGCGCGTACGAGATCTCCGGCGAGGTCGACGGCCAGCGCCGGGTCGAGCGGGTGGACCTGTCGGCGGGCACGATCCGGCTGGTGGACTTCTAGGGGGGAGTCAGGCCCGCCAAGGCCCCCCCTCCCGCGCCCCGAAGATCGCCGTTCCCACCCGCACCCACGTCGCGCCGTACCGCACGGCGACGTGGAAGTCGTGGCTCATGCCCATCGACAGCTCGGTGAGCGCGAGGCCCTGGGCGCGGCCGTCCTCGGCCAGGCGGGCGAGGCGCTCGAAGTGGGGGGCGACATCCTCGGGGTCGTCCAGGTAGGGCGGCAGGGTCATCAGGCCGACGATCTCGATGCCGTCGACCTGGCCGAGCGCGTGGCAGCGGTCGAGCACCTGGTCGGGGGGCACACCACCCTTGGTGTCCTCGTCACCGGTGTGCACGCTGACCAGGCACTTGAGGGGCCCGGGGGCCCGCGAGGCGAGCGCTTCGGCGTGCCGCACCTCCTCGAGCGCGTGCACCCGCATGGCGTGCGGTGCGATGTACTTCGCCTTGTTGCTCTGCAATCGCCCGATGTAGTGCCAGTTGAGTGCCACGTCGGACAGCCGCTCCGCCTTGTCCCGCAGCTCCTGGGCGTAGTTCTCGCCGAAGTCGACCTGCCCCGCCGCCAGCGCTTGCCGGATGTCCTCGGGCGGGTGGGTCTTGCTCACAGCGACCAGGCCGACCTCGGCGGGATCGCGGCCGGCCCTGGCGCATGCGTCGGCCAGCTGGTCCTGCACGGCGCGCAGGCGGTCCTGAATGCTCATGGCGTCACTCCCAGGGCGGCCAGCGCTGTGAGGGTCTCCTCGACCGGCAGGCCCATCACGTTGGTCCAGCTGCCCGCGACCTCGGCCACGAAGGTCCCACCCCGGCCCTGGATGGCGTACGCGCCGGCCTTGTCGTCCGCCTCCCCGGTCGCGAGGTAGCGGGCGATCTCGGCCTCGGACAGGTCGCGGAAGCGCACGGTGGTGCTGACGGTGAAGGGCCTGGCGGCATCACCGGGTCGCAGCACGCACACGCCGGTCGTCACCAGGTGCAGCCCGCCGGACAGGGCGCGCAGGTGGGCCGCCGCCTCGGTGCGGCTCGTGGGCTTGTCGAAGATGCGGTCGCCCTGGTGCACGACCGTGTCCGCGGCGACCACGGGCAGGCGGGCGCCCCGGGTGACCGCCTTGCGCGCCTTGCCCGCCGCCAGCCAGGCCGCGTGGTCGACCGGGGCGCGCTCGGGATCCCGGCTCTCGTCGATGTCCTGGGGCTGCACCTGCACCCGCAGGCCGCACCAGCCCAGAAGGTCGCGACGGCGGGGAGATCCGCTTGCAAGCAGGAGATCTGCGCTCACGAGCCCGCTCCTCCCTCCGCCTTGGCGCGCCGGGCCTTGTCCTCGGACCGCGCCGCCAGCCGCCGGGCGCGCCGCAGCTCGGCCTCCTCCCAGCGCCGCGTCTCGGTGGGGGTCTCCGGTCGCAGCTCGGGCACGGGGATCTTCTGCCCGTGCTGGTCGAGCGCGACGAAGGTCAGGTAGGCGCTGGAGGTGTGGCGGCGGACGCCGGTGCGCGGGTTCTCGTGCTCGACCCGGACCCCGACCTCCATGCTGGTGGTGCCGGCCCAGTTGACCAGCGCCTGCAGCACGGCCACGTCACCCTGGGGGATGGGGGCGCGGAAGGAGAGCTGGTCCATCGACGCGGTCACGACGTCGGTGCGGGTGAAGCGCTGGGCGGCGATGGCGGCGCAGATGTCGATCCAGCCCATGACCGCGCCACCGAAGGCCGAGCCCAGGGCGTTCGCCTGCTGGGGCAGCACGATCCAGGTCATCTCGCAGCGGGTCTCGGACGGTCGGACGATGCGGCTCATGGGAGGTCTCCGGCGCGCAGGGCGTCCAGCAGGGCCTCGAACCGGGCGCGGTCCAGGCGGCGGGTCTGCAGCTCGAGGTTCTTGTAGCGACCCTTGGGGATCTCGTCCGTGGGGATGCCGTCGATGAGACCCAGCAGCGACCGCAGGGCGAGGCCGTGTCCGACCACGACCGTGTCGCCGTCGATATCGGGACACACGGCGAAGAACGCCAGGTATCGCAAGGCGACATCCTGCGGTGACTCCCCGCCGGGCGGCCCGAGGTCCCAGCGGTTCAGGTGGGGATCTCCGGCGTCCAGGGTGTCGTGGCTCACGCGCTCCCACTCGCCCAGGTCGCGCTCGCGCAGGGCCTGGATCTGGCGCACGGGCACGGCGTGATCGGCCAGGATCAGCTCCGCCGTGTGCCAGGCTCGGCGCAGGTCGGAGGTGAACGCCCGGGCGATCGGCAGGCCGGCGAGCAGGTGCGTGGACGCGCGCGCCTTCGCCTCGCCCTTCTCGGAGAGCGGGACGTCGACGTGCCCGGCCAGCCAGCGCTGCTCGTTGGCGAGGGACGGGGCGTGGCGCACGAAGTGCCACACCGGGCCGGTCTCGGGGGCTCCGCTCCGGCTCACGTCATGCGCGCCATGGTCGCGGCGGCGCGCTCCTCGAGGACCAGCAGGGTCGCCGGCGAGGGGCGCTCGTCGTCGGCCAGCAGGTCGCTGACCTGGGCGCGCACCGCCTGCAGGGCGCCGGTCTCGAGCACGGGCTGGAGCTGGTCCACCGACTCGACCGGTCCCTCGACCGGGGTCGCGTCGATGACCTGGCGGAGCAGCTGCAGGAAGCGAATGAACAGGATCCGCAGGGCGATGGGCTCCCAGCTGCCAGTGGCCGGGCGCACGGCGAGGTCCTCGATGAGCTCGAGCAGACCGCTGCCGCCGCCGACGGCCTGCAGGCGGATGATGCTCTCGGCCAGCGCGTTCTTCTTCGACTTGGACGACTTGGCGACCGACCAGGCCATGAGCGCCAGATTGAGGAAGCGCGCCTTGACGATCAGCTCGGCGACCTGCTCGGGGATGTCGTCGGCCAGCAGCTCCTGGACCCGGCTGCGCGAGATGCGACCGGCTTCGGCGGCCTGGAGCTCGGTGTAGCGGTCCACGGCCTTCATCATGTCGTCGATCTCGGCGTCGGTGGGCACCCGGCCCCGCGCCGACAGCCAGTACAGCGACACCATGCGGGCTCCCTCGACGATGCGCACGAAGCCGTCCGACAGCGTCGTGAGCGAGACCGTCGTGCGCAGCTCCTCCAGGGTCGAGCGGACGACACGCATGCGGGCGAGGCGCTCGGCCTTGAGGAACGCCGTCACGATCTCCTGCACGCTGGCGCCGGTGGTCTCGATCATGATCGGCACCAGGGCGGCGCCGCCGTCGGCGATGACCTGGGTCGTCGCGACGGTCATGGCGATCTCGTCGGCGAGCATGTGGCCGCGGATGTCGGCCTCGTACTCCTCCTGGATGCGCTTGGGGAAGTAGTCCATGAGCAGCTGGTCATAGCCAGGGATCTTCTTGGGTTCTCCCGCCATGAGCTCGCGATAGACGTACATCTTGACGTAGGCGCCCAGCACCGCCAGCTCGGGGCGGGTGAGGCCCTCGCCGTCGGCGGCGCGCTCCTGCAGCTCGCGGTAGCTGGGCAGGTCCAGCTGGTCCCGGCGGATGTTGAAGGTGCGCTCCACGAAGGCGATCGCGTGGGCGAACTGGAAGACGTCCATGCGGCTGCGGATGACGTCGCGGGAGATCTGCCGCCCGTGGGCGTTGTTGTTCTCCAGCACCAGGTGGGCCACCTCGTCGGTCAGCTCCTCGAGCAGCACGTTGCGGGCATCGCCGGTCAAGCGGTCCTGCTCCACGAGCGCGGCCATGAGGATCTTGAGGTTGACCTCGTGGTCGGACATGTCGACGCCGGCGCTGTTGTCGATGGCGTCGGTGTTGAGGCGCACGCCGGTCTGGTCGGCCTCGATGCGGGCCTGCTGGGTGAAGCCCAGGTTGCCACCCTCGCCGACCACCTTGCAGCGCAGCTCGTTGGCGTTGACGCGCACGGCGTCGTTGCTGCGGTCGTCCGCGTCGGCGTGGGTCTCGAAGCTGGCCTTGACGTAGGTGCCGATGCCGCCGTTCCACAGGAGATCCACCTCCATCTTGAGGATGTGGTGGATGACCAGGTCGGGCGGGGCCTCGTCGCGCTCCAGGCCCAGCATGGCCTGCACCTGGGGCGACAGCGGGATGGTCTTCGCCGAGCGGTCGAAGATGCCGCCACCCTCGCTGATGATCGACTGGTCGTAGTTGTGCCAGCCGCCGTCACGACCGCCCAGGTCGAACAGGCGCTTGCGCTCGGCGGGGGCCTTGTCGGGGTCGGGGTCGGGGTCGAGGAAGATGTGCAGGTGGTTGAATGCCGCCAGCAGACGCGCGTGGGGCGTCTCGGTCAGGCCGTTGCCGAACACGTCACCGCCCAGGTCGCCGACGCCGGCCACGGTGAACGGCTCGGAGTAGGGGTCGCGGCCCATCTCGGCGAAGTGGCGTCGGACGAGGACCCAGGCGCCGCGCGCGGTGATGCCGACGGCCTTGTGGTCGTAGCCGTGGGAGCCGCCCGAGGCGAAGGCGTCGTCGAGCCAGAAGCCGTAGGCCTGGGAGATGCCGTTGGCGGTGTCGGACAGGTGCGCGGTGCCCTTGTCCGCGGCGACGACCAGGTAGGGGTCCATGCCGTCGTGGCAGACGACCCGCGGCGGGTGGGTGGGCGTGCCGCCGACGGCGTTGTCGGTCACGTCCAGCAGGCCGCGGATGAACGTCTTGTACAGCTCGTCCGCCTCGGCGCGGCGGGTCTTGCTGTCCGGGCTGGGATTACGCAGGTAGAAACCGCCTTTGCTGCCTTCGGGCACGATGACGACGTTCTTCTTCTGCTGGGTCGTGGCCAGGCCGAGGACCTCGGTGCGGAAGTCGTCGCGGTCCGACCAGCGCAGGCCGCCGCGGGCGACGGGGCCGAAGCGGATGTGCACGCCCTCGACGTCCTTGCTGTGGACGTAGATCTCGTAGAGGTGGCGGTAGCCCTCATGCGCGCGGCTGTGCTGCACGTCGAACTTGAACGAGAGGTACGGCGCGATGCGGTCCTCCCGGTAGAAGTTGGTGCGCAGGGTCGACTGCAGGAGCTGACCCAGGCTGCCGAGCACGACGTCCTGGTCGTGGGCGCGGATCTTGCGGAGCAGGTCGTCGCAGGCGTCCCAGGCCTTCGCGATGGCGCCGGCGCGATCCCCGGGCAGGTCGGGGTCGAAGCGCGCGCGGAACAGCTCGATGAAGGCGCTGACCAGCTCCGGCTTGCCGAGCACGATCTCCCGGGCGCGGGTGGGCGCCACGTTGATCTGCAGCTGGCGCATGTAGCGGAGGTAGCCGCGGATGACGTCGACCTCGCGCCAGGAGATCCCGGCGGAGAGGACCAGCTTGTTGAGCGGGTCGGACTCGACGTGACCGGCGAACACCGCCTCGAGCGCGTCGATGAGCACGCGCTTGCGCTCGAGCATCGTGCTCTCGTCGATGTCCTCCAGCGGAGCCAGGCGGAAGGTGTCCAGGCGCATCAGCCCGCCGCGGGGGCGCACGTCGGTCGCGTAGCTGTCGATGACGACCAGGCCGAAGTGGTCGAGCACCGGCAGGATCTCGGTGAGGTAGATGTCCTCGGGCTCGTACAGGCGCAGGATGACGGTGTCGTCGTGCTTCCACAGGTCCGCCGCGGGCGTGTTGCGCTGGCCCAGGCTCTCGAGGATGAGGATGTCCTGCACCGCGCGCTTCGCCGACGTGTTGCGGACCCAGGACTGGGGGAAGGCCTTGCCCCAGGTGTCGGCCAGCCGATCGGCAGTGGGCTCGTCGAAGCGGGCGTCCAGCGCCTGCCACAGGCGAGCGAGCCACGGGGTCGCGAGATCGCGGATGCGGTCGGAGAGGTCGATGAGGACCTGCTCGGAGAGGTCCTCGACCCCGGTCAGGTAGTAGTGGAGCAGGACCGTGTCGTAGCGACCGACGAAGAGGCCGTGGTCTGAGTAGGTGGCGCTGACGCGGCCGACGATCTCGGCCTGCAGATCACGGCGGAGCTCGTCGCTGAACTGGCCCTTGGGCATGGCGACGAGGCAGAACGCCGACTGGGGGCCGAGGCGGAGGAAGGTGACGCCGACTTCCTGCTGCTGCTCGGACTCGAAGACCAGGTCGACCATCTGGATGACGGCGTCCTCGGTCGCGGTGAACAGGAACTCGGTGGGCAGGCTGTCGAAGACGTTGGCGATGCCCTTGTAGCGGAAGGAGCCCGGGGTGCTGTCGCTCTCACCGAGGATCTTCGCCAGGATCCGGCGGAGGATGGGCACGTTGCGCGAGGGCTGGGTGACGGCGCGGTAGGTGAACATGCCGCGGATGAACACGGCCTGGTCGTCCCACTGGCCGGGCATGTGCACGGTGATCTCGTCGATGCGGCCGGCACGGTGGACCGGCGACTCCTGCACGCCCTTGCGCACCTGCACGGTGGCGGAGTGGTGTGCGGTGGGCCACTCGCCGGAGTGGCTGTTGTAGAAGCGGCCGTCGGTCACGGTCTGGATGCCGAAGGACTGGTCGATGGTCTCGCCGGTCAGGATCTCGATGCCCATGAAGACGAAGTTCTCGTGGAGGAGCCAGCGCAGGAAGTCCGCCGACTCCCGCCAGCGGGCGGCCATCTCCGGACTGCGGTCCGCGGAGACCTCGAACTTCTCGATGGTGCGCTCGATGATCCGGGTCATGGGCCGGAAGTCGGAGACCATGCGCCGGGCGAGCACCAGGTTCTCCTGCAGGCGCTTGCCCGCGTCCTCGAGGTCGACGGTCAGCTCGCCGGAGTCGGCCTCGAGGAGCACGATGGACTCGGAGTGGCCCTCGTCCTCGGGCACGCCGCAGTCGACGAGGGTGCCGGACTCGTCGCGGCGGGTGGTGACGACGATGTTGAAGCCGCCCCAATAGTCGGCCTCGTTCCTGCGGAAGAAGAGGCGGATGGTGTCGACGATGAAGGGCTGGTCGGGCATCGCGGACATGGCGATGACGCCCTTGCTCTCCCCGGCGCGGACGTCGACCTTGACCTGCTCGGGGGAGCGGACCCTGGCGAAGTTGAAGGCGAGCTCCAGGTGGCGGAGCACCTGGGTTGGATGATGGAGCGCCAGGTAGGGCCCGCGCAGGCGATCGATCGCGTGGCCGACGAAGCGTTCGAACAAGGGACGTTGCTCGTCCGGCAGGCCGCCGCGCCATCGGCCGAGGGCTGCGATGATGCGGTTGCGAACGTCAGAGCTGGGGCTGTGCACCGAAGACATCGGGTCTCCAGGGGAGGCTGCGTGGGGAAGGGCGGAGCGTAGCGCGTGCTGGCCAGCAGCGCGTGTCAGGTACGCGTCGGGCTATGCTCGAAGGGCTCATCGGGAGGATGGATGCGCGGAAGTGTGGTGCGTGGGCTGTCACTGCTCGCCGTGGTGGCCTGTGGGGGCGGAGATACCGATACCGACGACGGCGGAGGGCAGTGCGGGGCGGTCACCGACCACACCCTCGCCCTCGACCTGACCGTGGTTCGGTCGGACCAGTCGCCCATTGAAGGGGCGGCGGTCGATCTGGTGGAGCTGGCCTGGGAGCCGCGCTCGGTCGGCAGCGGCGACACCGACGCCTCGGGCAAGCTGCTCCTGTCCGACCTGCGGATCACCGCGGTCGCCGACTGCTGGGGCACCGTGCTCGACTACCAGCTCAACATCGTCACTGACGACGACGGCGAGAAGCAGACCCCGATGAACAGCATCCTGCGCGGGGCCATCGCGGACGGCGAGACGACCATCACCCGCGAGATCACGCTGGACTGAGGGCGATCAGCGCTTCTTCCACTTCCCCTTGGGGTCGCAGTCCTCGGCCTCGGCGCGGAGCTGGCGCAGGGCCAGGGTGTTGCGCTTGGTCATGATGGTCATCTGGCTGCTGACGAAGGTCCCGTCCGGAGTGTACCAGGGCTCCGCCTCGAAGATCGGCTTCCAACGCGAGTCTTCCTTGAAGATGTAGCCGTGCTTCGCATAGACGCACATCTCCAGGTACTGCCAGTTGTCGCAGGCCTGGTCCTTGGGCGCGGGCCAGACGTTGGCCTCGCAGCGGGGGTCGCTCGGGTTGCCGTCGGCCCCGCAGCACAGGTCCTTGTAGCGGTGCTTGAGGGTGTGCACGTCATAGCGGGTGAGCAGCAGGCAGTCGTCCGCGCAGATCTGGGCCTTGGTCGCCTCGGGCTGCAGCACGATCCCCTCGTTGACCTGCGGCTCGGGCTCGACCTTCTTGTCGGTGTCCTCGGTCGGACCCTTGGGCGTGCAGGCGAGCAGGACGAGGAAGAGGCCGTAGCGCATGGAGACTCCGAGACCGACGGGCTTGCGGGGGAGTATCCAGTCTAGTCGCAGGTGCCTGGGCCAGGGGTCTTGCAGGTGGTCGACTGTCGCACCCGAACGGCGCCGGGTCCGTCGGCATGGGCTGGCGGAGCTTGGCCTGTGTCGCGGCGTCGTGGCCTCGTCACCCTCGAGGGCACGTTCCACACGTGGTCTCGAATCCGCGCGTCCACGAGGAGATCGTGCCCTCGTCTGCTCGCTCCCCGTGCCCGCGACCTCCTCCGGGCCTCGCTGCGACGCCAGCTCGGACCCTCGAGCAAGCTCTGAGAGGGATCCGTCGCGGGCGTCTCCGCAAGGCCCTCCGGGAGGACGAGATGCAGATGGCTCA
>CALATR010000422.1 GCA_937891875.1 uncultured Pseudomonadota bacterium
AGTCCTCCGGCGCCGTGCCCTCGGGCGCACGGAACAGGTCCACCGTCTCCAGATCGGTGATCCCCTCCAGCTCCGGGCCGGTGCCGATCACGTACCCGGGCCCGGCCTGGAAGCTGCGCAGGGTGCCGCTCCCCCGCAGGTTCCAGAAGACGGTCTCGGTGGCGGAGTGGCCGGCGCCGCTGCTGAAGTGCTGGCGGTTGACCGCCTGCCAGCCGTCGTCGACCACGCTGTCGTCGATGAGGTTGGCCATGGCCAGGCTGTGGTGGAACTCGGAGTAGCCGGTGCTGTTGAGGCCGCCCTTGCTGGTGAACGCGCGCCCGTCGCGGCTCACCGTGCGCAGGAAGACGCAGCCGGACGTGCCGAAGTCCCAGTTCTGGATGAAGTTGTGCCGGCCGGCGACGGCGGTGCTGTCCCGGATGAGGATCTCGTTCGAACGTGAGATCTCGAAGAGGTAGCCGTTGCCGCCCTCGCCGCGGTTCTGGGCGTGGCGCAGGTCGGTGTCGGCCACCGTGACGCGCTTGCTGTCGAGGACCTTGATGCCGCCGGACAGCAGGTGGCGCTCGCCGCGGTCGGGGTCGGGATGGGCCTCGTGCTCGAAGCTCTGCACGTCGCGGACCCAGCCGTCGACGACCCCGTGCAGCACGATGGCGTGGCTGCGGTCCAGGGTCCAGGCCGCGTCCCACGGCGCCCGGGTCGACACGGCCAGGTGCTCGAGGCCGACGTCCCGGACGTGCCCGGTCTCGACCCGCACGCTCGCCTCGTCGCGCAGGAGCAGGTCCGTGCGGATGGGTACGTCCAGCTCGACATCGTCTCCGTCGATCGCGGTGATCGTCCTGCGGAAGAACGGCCGCCAGGTCCCGTTGAACGTCTCCCAGGTGTCCGCCATCCCCCAGTCCGCGACAAACTCCGGGGTGATGACGAAGCCGACCGCCACGTCGTCGCCCACGGCCAGACCGGACGCATCCGCCAGGCTCAGGCGGGTGGCGCGGCTCGGTGCGTCTACCGCCAGCGGGTGGTGCGCCCCGTGGGAGAGCGCGCCGCCGATCGTGAGGTGTGCCCGGTCGCCCATGCCCTCCCACCGGGTGAACGACAGCCGCGATTGTGTGGGTCCATCGCCGCGAAGGACGACCCCGGACGCCCGGACGAACAGGCGGTCGTCGATGCGGTAGGTGCCGGCGGGCAGCCACACGATGCCGCCCTGGTCGAGGCTGTCGATGGCCTGCTGGATGGCCGCGGTGCTGTCGGCCTGACCGCTGGGGTCGGCGCCGTGATCGCGCACGTCGACGACCGGGCCTTCCGCGGCGGGAACGGGCTCGCCGTAGCGGTAGCCCGCGTAGCTGACGTCGTGCAGGAACAGGCCGTCGACCTCGTGCTCGGGCGTCCAGTCGGCGGGGAACAGGGCGCTGCGCCAGGTGCCGTCGTCGTCCGTCGCCTCGGTGGGCTCCGCAGGGGAGGTGCAAGCCCCGGCGAGCAGGGCCGCGAAGGCGACGATCAGCAGACGGGTGCGCACGGCGAGCCTCCCGGGGGGGCGCGATGCTACCGTCTGCACCATGAGCCGTGAACCCCGGGTCCAGCTTCGCTCCGTGCACCGCCGCTTCGGCAAGGTGGCTGTGCTCTCCGACGTCGATCTGGACGTCTTTCCCGGCGAGGTGCTCGGCCTGGTCGGACCGAACGGCGGCGGCAAGTCGACCCTGTTGCTGCTGATGGCCGGTCTGGTCTCGCCGACCCAGGGCACCGTCACCGTCGACGGTGTGCCCGCCGATCAGCTCGCCACAGCGCGGACCGGCTCGGTCGGCCTCATCACCGCCGACGCTGGCGTCTACCCGCTGCTGACCGGCTGGGAGAACCTCGACTTCTTCGGCGGCCTGTTCCGCCTGTCCCGCCAGGCCACCCGCGAGCGCGCCGGCCCCCTGCTCGACGAGCTCGGCATGACCGAGGCCATGAGCCGTCGGGTCGGGGAGTGGAGCAGCGGCATGAAGCAGAAGCTCTCGCTGGTCCGCGCGCGCCTGCTCGACCCCAAGGTGCTGCTGCTGGACGAGCCCACCGCCAACCTCGATCCGCTCTCCGCCCACACCATCTACCGGACCGTGCGCGCCGAGGCGGACCGCGGACTCGCCGTCGCGCTCGTGACCCACGACCTCGCCGCCGCCGAGTCCCTGTGCGATCGGGTCGCCATCGTCGAGGGCCGCATCAAGCACCTCACCGAGCTGCCCGGCCCCCACCGCCCGCCGACCCCGGCCCACCTGCTCGAGCTCTTCGAGACCTACGTCGAGGCCCGATGAGACAGGTCGCCCACATCGCGCGCCGGGAGGTGCTGGAGCTGATCCGTCAGCCGTGGATGATCGGCTTCATCAGCGTGCTCTACGTGTTCATCGGCCTCTACCTGGGCGTCGCCGCCGGCCTGATGCAGCTGGTCGCCCTGGACCCGGTCGCAGAAGAGCAGTTCATGCAGAACATGGGGGCGCTCGGCTTCGATGGCCTCGCTCCCTCCGAGATCATCGGCTGGATCGTCAGCCTGGGCAACTTCCTCGCGTTCACCCAGTACCTCGGGATCAGCAGCGTGCTCGCCGGCCACACTGTGCTGCACGAGCGCCAGTCCCACACCCTGCCGTTCCTGCTGCTCTCGCCGGTCAGCCGGGGCGAGCTCCTGCTCGGCAAGGTCCTGGGCGCCATCGTGCTGCCGACCGGGCTGTACCTGATGGTCGCTGTCGGCGCGATGGGCTTCATCGGCTTGCTGCCCCTGTCCGCCGATCACGCCGCGGTGCTGCCGCCGTCGCCAGCCTGGCTGGTCGCCGTGCTCGTCGGCGGGCCCATCTGGGCGCTCGGCGTCGGCATCATCTGTGCGACCTTGTCGGCGATGGCCCGCGACGTGCGCACCGCCCAGCAGGGCGTGTGGTTCGTCATGTTTCCCGCGACCCTCTCCGCTGGCTACCTGCTCGCCGGTCGCATGGCCGATGGCCCTGTGGTGCAGCTGGTCGTCGCCGCGCTCGCCCTGGTGCTCGCCGGGGCTGCCCTCCTGGTGGGCTCCCAGGTGATCTCCCGGGATCTATCTCGCTGATCCCATCATCGCGGCGCCTTCGACCTCCGCGGCCAGGAGCTCGGCGCCGGCCCAGTCCTCGGTCGCGGCAGCGAGGGCCCGGGTGAGGGTTCGGGCGAGGGTGCGATCGCCCTGCTCGAGGGCGGCGCGGGCGTCTGCGGCGAGGAGCGCCGTGCTGTGCCAGCGCGCGCGTCCGACAGCGCGACGGCGGACCGGCAGCTCCCAGCCGAGCACCGCGGCGACTGCGTAGACGGCGGAGGGCAGGTCCAGGTCGAGCTCGGTGAGCAGCGCGGTCTCGGCGAGCGGAGGCGGGGTCCAGGTCGGGTCGGAGGACAGGCGCAGGGTCCACGGGCCCTCGTCGACCTGGAGCAGATCGCCGTAGCCACCGAGCCAGATGCCCTGGCGAGACAGATCGGGCTCGACCGCGTCGGGCACCGCGCGGAGCACCGCCGCCCGGGCACAGGGCGGCACCAGGGAGAGCGCGTCACCGAGCGCACCGTCGTCGCCGTCGTCGACCACGACCCAGGTGCCGCACGCTTCGGGCACCAGCGCCAGGTGGCCGGTCGGGCGCTCCAGGGGACGGCGCAGGTGGGTGGGGCTGGTGCGGGCGGACGTCCACAGCGGAGCGACCAGGACGGGGGTTCGGGCCGCGAGATCGGCGAGCCAGGCGTGCAGGGACTGCTCGTTGCGGAGCGCGTCGAGGTCGAGGTCGAGGCCGGTGCGCTGGAGCAGGACCGGGCCGCAGTCCTCCCGCAGCACGGCGAACACGTCGCGGCCGCGGGCGGCGGGCAGGCGGGGGGCAGTGACGAGGCCGATGGGCAGCTCACCGTCGTCGTCGAGGACCAGCTGGTCGCCCAGCGCCATGCCCGGCGTGTCGGAACGGCCCAGTGCACGCTCCAGCACTGTGAGGCCGCCGGGCAACAGCTGGCTTCCTTCCGGCAGGATCAGCGAGCAGTCGTTGCGGGCGAGCTCGAGGGCCCGGGCGATCGCCTCGCTCTCGGAGGCATCGGGCAGCTCGACCGAGACCACTCCGGGCATGCGGTCCAGCAGGTTGCGCACCTGGGGATCGTCTGTGCGGTCGACCACCAGGACGTCGCCGCGGCCGACCAGTCCGCGCAGGTGCTCGCGGGCCTCGCTCCAGGTGCCGCTGACGGTGGTCAGGATGTCGACCGGGCTGTACGCGGTGTCGGTCTGCACCCGCTGGGGTCGCCCGCCGCCGCGCAGGCGCAGGTCGTAGCCCAGGCGGGCGGGGGACGAGCCACCCGCCAGGCCCGGCAGGCCCAGGCGCAGCAGCGCGCGCTCGACCGGGCGAGGATCAGCGGTAGACGCCCACAAAGGCTGACGACCACACACGGCCAGGTGCGCGCAGGCCCAGCCGTCGTCGGCGTGATCGACCATGACCCGGGCCGGCGCGCGGATCATCGCGTTCGCCAGGCGGAGGTGCTGCTCGTAGGATCGGGGGCGGTAGCCGGTCGCGACGGTCATGGAGGTCCAGACGGATCCGGAGGGGCAAGACGTGAGCGAGGATGCACGACCGGCGGGCGGATTCGACGCCCTGACCCACCTGGATCAGCTGGCCGACGCGCTGCCCGAGGTGTGTGATCGCGCGCGGCAGGCCGGGGTGGGCGGTTGGCTGATCGCCGGCTGGGATCCGGCACTCTGGGCGGAGGTGAAGGCGGCGGTCGCCGGGTCGGGCGGGGTGCTCGCGCTGGGGGTGCACCCGTGGGTCGCCGGTCGGGTGAGCGCCGATCGGGCGGTGGAGCTGCTCGACGGGGAGGCGCCCCCGGTGGTCGGCGAGATCGGCCTGGACCACCACCGCGCGCGCTCCGACGCCGATCGGGCAGTCCAGCGCGCGCTCTTCCGAGCCCAGCTCGCCTGGGCGCGGGCCCACGATCGCCCGGTGGTGATCCATGCTGTGCGCGCCGTGCCCGAGGTGCTCCACGTGCTCGCCCGGGACGGCCTTCCCGCCGCCGGCGGCATGCTCCACGGGCTGCACAGCGGCCCCGACCTCGCCCTGCGCGCCGTGGAGCTGGGCCTGCACGTCTCGATCGGTCCGTTGATCCTGGGTCGCAGCCCGCACCGCATCGTCGCGAGCCTGGAGGCCGTGCCGCCCGAGCGGGTGCTGCTGGAGACCGATTGCCCCGAACAACCCATCGGCGAGCTGGCCCGGCCGACCCCCGCAGCGCTGGTGGTGGTCGCGCGGGCGGTCGCCCGGGTGTGGTCCGTCGACGTCGACCGTGTGCTGAAGACCACCGGAGACGCCGCGCGTGCGCTCTTCCGGCAGCCTGTCGAACGGTCCGGGCGCGGTTGACGAGCCTCCGACGACTCCGGTAGCAACGGGGGCGGAGGCTTCATGCGCCCGGTTGTCGTTCCCCTCGCCCTCATGCTCGCCGCACCCGCCCTGGCCCAGGACGAGGGCGGGTTCGATGCTCACGGCTTCGTGCTCACCGCGCAGGACGGCGACATCCGCGACCACCTCGCCATGCAGCGGCCCGGACCGCTCACCCCCGGCGGCTGGTTCGTCGGCGGCGTGGCCGAGTGGGCCCACCGCCCGCTGGTCTTCGTGACCCCCGGCGGCGACGGCAACGAGATCGAGCCCGCGCTCACCGACCTGCTCGCCCTCAACCTCACGGCCGGGGTCAGCCCCCACGAGCGCTTCCGGATCACCGCCTCCATGCCCCTCTTCCTGCACTCGAAGAGCTTCGGCGAGGGGCAGGGGCTCGCTGGCGGCGACCTGCGGCTCGACGTCATGGCTGTGCTGGTCGACCCCGATGACGCCGACGGCCTCGGCGTCGCCGTCGTGCCCTGGATCGACCTCCCCACGGGCGCCAGCGGCAAGTTCCTCGGCCGGCGGACCGTCGGTGGTGGCGGCGTGCTGGCCGGCACCGTCGAGGAGGAGACCTACACCCTGTCCGCCAACCTGGGCCTGCAGGCGGACCCCGGCATCGAGGTCGGCAACCTGACCGGCGGGGCCAGCCTCGTGGCCGCGGTCGGCGCCAACCACCTGCTCGACGACGTGAGCTCGATCGGCCTGGAAGCCAGGATGCAGGCGCCCTTCAGCAAGAACGAGCGCGCCGGCACCGGCACGCCGTCCGAGGCGATCCTGTCCTACCGCCGCACCACCGAGTCCGGCGCCTGGTTCACCGGCGGCCTGTCCGCGCCCCTCACCAGCGGGGCCGGCGCTGCGGTCTTCCGCCTCTTCATCGGCGGTGGCTTCGGCAAGACCGGGCCGGGGGTCGCCAAGGATCGGGACATGGACGGGATCACCGATGATCTCGACGCCTGCCCGACCGAGCCCGAGACCAAGAACGGCTACATCGACGAGGACGGCTGCCCCGACCAGCTCTCCGAGCTGGTGGTCGACGTGCTCTGGCGCGGCGAGCCGGTCACCGGCGCGGATCTCAAGGTCACCGGCACGGACAGCGAGGAGACGGTCCGGCTGAAGGACACCGAGACCAGCTGGACCAACGCCGTGCCGCCCGACACCATGTGGAACATCGAGGGTCGCAAGGGCGAGTGTCTGCGCGGCGACGTGAAGAAGCTGGTCAAGGAGGGCCGCGAGGTCGCCCAGCTGGACCTGAAGCTGGTGCCGTCGGCGACCGCGTCCATCCACGTGCACG
>CALATR010000423.1 GCA_937891875.1 uncultured Pseudomonadota bacterium
GCTGGTCCGAGCAGACGCTCGTGCGCACCTGCCCCGCGACCCTGGAGGTCTTCCTCGACAATGACGGTTCCGGGCGCGCGATCCTGCGATCGGTCGCCACGTCGATCGGCGGGGAGGACCTCGACAACGGCCTGGCGGCGGACGTCGGCCTGCCCTCGGGGGAGGATCTGTCGTTCACCCTCGCCGTGACGCCCGAGGCCACGTCCCAGACCCTCGACATCGCGGTCGAGGAAGCGCTGATCGGCGCCGTGGACCTCCCGATCCAGCTCGACACCGACCTGTCCGCGGAGCGCGCCGAGACCTTCCCCGCGTGGGAGACCGGACGGCCGCTGGACGTGCTGATCACCGTCGACCGCAACCTGCCCGGCCTCGACGTGCCCACCCTGCAGGAGGGCCTCGGGCGCTTCCTGGAGTCGCTGGCCTCGCAGGACGCCGACTACCGGGTGGCCGGGCTGCTCCAGGACTCGGGCTGCCCCCTGGGGGCGGGTCCGGTGAGCGCGGACCTGCCCCTCGACGACGCGGCTGCGCGCCTCTCCGCCCAGCTGGACCTGAACCACGATCGCGTGGGTGACGGCGCGTTCGTCGATGAGCCGTTCACGGTGGTCGGGCTGGCCCTGGCGCCGGCCAACACGGCGAAGGGTGCTTGCAACGAGTGGATCCGGCCGGAGGCCTCGCTGCTGGTCCTCCATGTGACCCACCGCGACGACGCGTCGGCGACCTCGCCCGAGGCCTACGTCGACAGCCTGTCCGCCCACGTCGCGCTGCCCGACCAGCTGCAGATCTCGGCCATCGTGCCCCCGCCCCCCGATGGCTGCGAGGATCTGCCGCCCGCCAGCCGGATCGCCGACGCGGTGTCCCGGACCGGTGGGCGCGGCGTCGCTCCCTGCGGGGTCGACTGGCGCGGCGGGTTCGCGGGCCTGGCGGTGATCCCCGGCGAAGAGAACACCTTGAAGCTGGATGATCCGCCGTATCCGCCCTCGCTGCAGGTCCTGGTCGCGGGGGCGCCGATCACCGACTTCACCC
>CALATR010000424.1 GCA_937891875.1 uncultured Pseudomonadota bacterium
ACCGCGGCAAACGCCGCGGCCCGCCTACCCTACTGGTGAGGGTGCGGCTCGACGCGCGCAGATCACCCAGCCCCCATCGGGCCGGCGCTCACTCGGTGCGCGATTCCTTCGGATGAACAAAGCGTTTAGAGGAACCGGATCGCGTGGGGAGGAGAGCCTCGAACGGACGCAGGTTTCTGTCGTTGAGTCTGGACGTTCGAGGGAGCCCGTCGCAGCGGATCACGCCGACCCTGAAGCCCCTAGAATCGGCCCGAGATGCCGATCATCGGCCCGCCCATGGGCGTGCGCCCCACCGCGAGCGCGACCTCGTCGGCACCCTGGCTGGAGACGACCACCGCGGCCACGGTGGGCATGACGAACAGGCTCATCATGCCCAGGGACAGGATCGGACTGCCGACGTTGTCGTTGCCGATGGTGATGAGCGCACCGGTGTACGCGACCACGAGGCTGCCCCCGGTGGCGAGGCTCGCCCAGGCCAGGGTCTTGCCGAACCGCCGCGGGTTGCGGACGTCCTTCCGGGCGAGCGCGTGCACCACTCCCGAGACGGCGAAGGGCAGGGCCACGAAGGAGCCGATCAGCACGGCGGCGCCCGCAGTCCCGGTGCCGTCGAGGATCCCGCCGCCGTCCGCGGCCAGGGCTCCGAGCGCACCGCCGGACAGCACGACGAAGCTGGTGCCCAGGCCCGCGGCCACCTGACCGACCTCGCGCCAGCCCCGCTCTTCGGGTTTGTCGGCGGCTTCTGCGCGATCCGGCGCGAACGCCAGGGCCAGGGTGAGCGAGAGCACACACAGCCACGCCAGGAACCGTCGGCTGTGGCCTCGTCGAACGCGGGATCGTCGGTCCATCGCTCCCTCCTCGTGATGCACAGCGTTGCACGCCCCGTGCCGCTCTGGCCACGCGCGGAGTCGTGCGCTACCCTCGCCGACCGCGCAGCTGGAGGCCCCCATGGCCGTCGAGGTCCGTCCCGTCACGTTCCCCAAGGACACCGTCGCCTTCTGCAAGGTCTGGTGGCGGGTGTACCGGGATGACCCCCACTGGGTCCCGCCGCTGATCTTCGAGCGCAAGACCTTCTTCGATCCGCAGAAGAACCCCTACTACAAGATCGCCGACGTGCAGGGCTTCATCGCCTACAAGGACGGCGAGGCGGTCGGCACCATCGCCGCCTGCCACGACCGGGACTTCGAGGCGGAGATGCCCGGCGTCGGCACCTTCGGCTTCTTCGAGTTCATCGAGGACGCGGAGGTGGCGCAGGGCCTGCTGGACGCGGCCAAGGACTGGCTGCGCGGTCGGGGCCTGCAGCGCATCATGGGTCCGTTCAACTTCTCGCCCAACCACGAGTTCGCCCTGCTGGTCGACGGCTTCGACACCGACCCCATGGTCGCCAACCCGCACAACTCGGCGTACTACCCCGGGATCTACGAGCAGATCGGCCTGCAGCCGAACATGACCTGGTACGCCTACTGGCTGGACTACCAGGAGGCTCCGCCGCGGATCACCAAGATCGCGGAGCGCATGGTCAAGCGCAAGCCGGGCATCGTGGTGCGCCGGGTGCGGCTGAAGGACTGGGACAGCGAGCTGCAGATCGTGCGGGACGTCTACAACGACGCCTGGCACGCGAACTGGGGCCACGTCATGGTCCGGCCGGAGGAGTTCGAGCACATCGCCAAGGACATGAAGACCCTGGTCAAGGAAGACCTCTGCTACGTGGTCGAGATGGACGGCGAGGTCGCCGGCATGAGCGTGACCTTCCCCGACTACAACCAGGTCGTGAAGAAGATGAACGGTCGGCTGCTCCCCTTCGGCTGGTACCACTTCGCCTTCGGCCAGGGCCAGATCGACGCGCTGCGGGTCTTCATCCTCGGCGTCAAGCAGGAGTACCAGCACCTGCCGCTGGGCGCGCTGCTGTATGCGGAGACCTGGAAGGCGGCGTACGCCCGCAAGATCCGCGGCATCGAGGCCAGCCTCATCCTCCACGACAACGTCGGCATGCGCGGCGCCATGGAGAAGATGGGAGCCTTCGTCTACAAGACGTACCGCACCTTCGAGGACAAGCTCACCGAGGACGCGCCGGGGGTGACCAGCAACGTCGGCGAGATCATCCCCAGCCACCCACCGGGCTGGTCGCTGACCGAGGAGGGCAAGAAGTACATCGCCGAGCGCCCCGCCCTCAAGGTCCCCAAGAAGAACGACAAGCACTGACATCGAGGACTTCAGCCGTGGCGCGCGCGGCCGATCCACTCAAGGATCATGAGCGCCCTCCGCCACCGCCTCCGACAGTTCGACCGGTGGCTGCTCCCTCCGTCGATGCACACGGAGCCGGGGCAGCCGCCGCATCCTGACGCCAACGCGGTCCGGGGCATCGCGTTTCTGTCCTGGCTGCTCAACGTCGCCGTGACCGGCCTGTTTGGAGCCCAGTGGCTCGCCCTGGGCGAGCTGCCCCGCTCCCTCGCCCTCGCGTGGTTCGTGCTCTCGCTCACGGCCTTCCTGCCGTTCCACGTCCGGCGGACCGGTGACCACCGCCTGGCCGGCGCCGTGCTGCTGACCCTGGGTCTCGTCGTCCTCGTCTTCCGCATGGTGATGACCGGCGGCGTCGAGAGCCCGAACATCGCCTGGATGCCGCTCTTTGGCGTGGTGTCGGCGCTGATCCTGCCCTGGCGATGGGTCGTGTTCGGCCAGGTCGTGCTCGGCTCGACCTACGCCATCCTGGCGCTCGGGCCGTACTACGGGCTGCAGGTCCCGCCGCTAGCGCTGGAGCCGTACGTGTACCTGCCGTCGGTGCTCATGGCGATGGTCGTGGCGACGGCGGTCACCGTGGTCATGGCCGGGGTCCAGAAGCGGCAGATCCTCATGCACAAGGCGGCGATGGAGGAGCTGCGGGCCACCAACGAGGAGCTCGCCCGGGCGACCGCGCGCGCCGAGGCTGCCGCCGAGGCCAAGAGCGCCTTCCTCGCCACCATGTCGCACGAGATCCGCACGCCCATGAACGGGGTGCTGGGCATGTCCCAGCTCCTCGGCCAGACCGAGCTGCAGCAGGAGCAGGGCCAGATGCTGCTGACCCTGGACCGCTCCGCCCGACACCTGCTGCGGGTCATCGACGACGTGCTCGACGTCAGCAAGCTGGACGCCGGACGCATGGCCCTGGACGTGCGCCCGTTCCGCCTCGACGTGCTGGTCGGCGAGGTGATCGACCTGCTGTCGCCCCGTGCGCGATCCCGAGGGGTCTACCTTCGGTTCGAGAGGGCAGACGGCGTTCCCGACGCGGTCGTCGGCGACGACGTGCGCCTGCGTCAGGTGCTCTTGAACCTCGTCGGCAACGCGCTCAAGTTCACCGAGCGGGGCGGCGTGACGGTGCGGGTGGACCTGCTCCGCCCAGCGGGCGCCACCGCCGATCTGCGCGTCGAGGTGGTCGACACGGGCATCGGCATGGCGGCCGACGTGCTGCCCTCGGTCTTCGAGCGCTTCACCCAGGCCGAGCCCGGCACCACCCGGCGCTTCGGGGGCACCGGGCTCGGGCTCGCGATCGTCAGCGGCCTCATCGAGGCGATGGGCGGCGAGGTGGGCGTGGACAGCGTGCTCGGCGAGGGCTCGACGTTCTGGTTCGAGGTGAGCCTGCCGGTCAGCCACGTCGAGCAGGTCGTGGATGCCGACTCGCGCACCGAGCTGCTCGATCTCGGCGACGATCTCGGTCAGCTCCGGGTGCTGGTGGTCGACGACAACCCGGTCAACCGCGCGGTCGCGTCTTCGATGCTGCGCAAGCTGGGCCACGACCCGGTCGTAGCGGAGGACGGGCGGGCTGCGCTCGACCTGATCGATGCCGAAGAAGGTAGGTTTGACCTGATCTTCCTCGACCTCGAGATGCCGCGGCTCGACGGCTACCAGACCGCCCGGGCGCTGCGGGACTGCGTGTCCTGTGCCCAGGTGCCGATCATCGCGCTGACTGCCCACGCCATGCAGGAGCACGTGCAGCGAGCCCTGGCCGCGGGCATGGATGATCACCTGGCCAAGCCCCTGCTACTGGATGCCCTGCAGCACGTGCTGCTCCGCTGGGGCCGGCCCCGGACGACCGCCCGCTCGGCCTGAGGCGGAACCGTACGCTCGGATCCCACTTCCTGGGACAGTGCATCCCAGGGGTGTCCGCGCGCGCTGGCGTGATCATCCCTTTCCTCCGTGAACGCGACACTCCGGAGGCAGCATGTCCATCTTCCCGTCCCGCTGGGCCCCCGCCCACCCCGATCGCCTGCAGCTCTACACCATGAACACGCCCAACGGGCAGAAGGCGAGCATCGCGCTCGAGGAGCTGGGCCTGCCCTACGAGGCCCACCGGATCGACATCCTGGCTGGCGACCAACACGACCCCGAGTACGCGCGCATCTCTCCCAACGAGAAGATCCCCGCCCTGCTCGACCCCAACGGCCCGAACGGCGAGCCGGTGACCCTCATGGAGTCGGCCGCGATCCTGCTCTATCTGGCGGAGAAGGCCGATGGTGCGCTGATCCCCGCCGGTCCGACCGGGCGCTGGCAGGTGCTGCAGTGGCTGCTCTTCCAGGTCGGCCACGTCGGCCCGATGTTCGGGCAGTTCGGCCACTTCTACAAGTTCGCCAAGGGTCGCACCGACTCCTACGGCGAGGAGCGCTACGGCAAGGAGGTCACCCGCCTGCTGGGCGTGCTCGACCGCCAGCTCGAGGGCAAGGACTGGCTGCTCGGCGACTTCAGCCTCGCGGACATCCAGATCGTCCCCTGGATCGACGGGCTCGCCTTCTACGAGGGGCAGGAGTACGTCGGCTACCATGACTTCGACAACGTGGTGGCCTGGTCCGAGCGCTTCAACGCCCGCCCCGCGGTGACGCGCGGCAAGCACGTCGGCTCGGCGGAGTGGGCGAAGGAGAAGGCATGAAGCCCTGGCTGCGAAACACCCTGCTCGGCGTCGGCGGCGTGGTGCTGGTCGTGATCGTCGCCCTGGTCGGGCTCGTCGGCTGGGTGATCTCCTCCATGCCGTCGTCCCAGGGCGCTCGGGTCGAGATCCGCGAGGGGCTGGTCGGCGTCGACACCGGCGGCAGCTACGCCTGGATCGTGCAGACCGAGGGCGGCGCCGTGCTGGTCGACGCGGGCATGGACCCCGAAGCGACGGCCCTCAAGGCGGAGCTTGCTGCGATGGGCCTGTCGCCCGACGACGTGCACACGGTGCTGCTGACCCACGCCCATGGCGACCACACCGCCGGCCTCGGCCAGTTCCCCCACGCGACGCTCGTGCACGGACCCAACGAAGCGGGCCTGCTGTACGGCACCGACGTCGTGCTGGGCCCGGCCCCCGCGCTCATGGCTGGCATGATGAGCGAGCCGGTCCTGCCCGCCGAGGTCGTCGAGGCCAGCGATGGCCAGATCCTCGACCTCGACGGCGAGCAGGTCACGGTGGTCGCCACCCCCGGGCACACCCTCGGCAGCGCCACCTACCACTGGGGAGACGTGATCTTCGTCGGTGACGCCGTGTTCAACGCGGGAGACGACGTGATGGTCTCGCCGTCCTTCCTCAACAGCGACGACGCCGCTGCCCAGCGCTCCGCGCGCCGCCTCGGTCCGCTCGACGCGGAGTGGATGGCCGATGGTCACGCCGGGCGCACCCAGGGCGTCGATCCCATGCTGGACGCGCTCGCCGCGGGGTCGTGAGCGGGCAGGGGCGAGACGTCTCCTGCCGGATCCACCGGAAGTCTCGCCCCTGACACGGTGTTGGCCACCTGGGACCTTGTGACCGGGTCCCCGGCTGTGTACCGTCCCCGTCGATGCCCGGAGGGTCCATGCGCCTCGTGCGCTCGCTGTTGCTCGCCACCCTGGCCGTCGGTGCGACGGTCCTGATCTCCTCTGATCAGGTCTCCCACGCGATCAAGCCCGACAAGGTCACCGCGCTCGAGGTGTACGCCAAGGACGGCAAGCCCGTCGAGGACAAGCGCCTGCAGTTCGCGGTGGTCGGCTCGACGCGCGGCATCGGCGCCGGCGCACAGGCCGAGCCCAAGCCCCCGCTGGACATCATCGCCGATCTGCGCACCCAGGCCGCCGTCCGGGGCCTCGACTTCGTGCTCCTGACCGGCGGCTACACCCGGCGCTCCACGCCCGACGAGTGGAACCGCTTCGCCCGTCGCTGGAAGGACGTGCTGCAGATGCGGCTGCAGTCGGACAACAAGGGGCGCAAGCACGTGCTCGCCGTGCCCGGCGACGCCGAGATCCTGGGCGATCGCAAGCTCACCGGCTTCGGCGCCGTCTTCCCGGGCTCCTCCGCCGGCATCGGCTTCAACCGCAACGCCAGCTGGGGCAAGGTGGACGCGGTCGTGGGCAAGACCCGCTGGCGGATCCTGCTGCTCGACACCCACCAGAAGGCGATGGGCAGCCGGTGGAAGGAGCAGCTGTTCTGGCTGCCCAAGGCGGTGTCCGACGGCGAGTTCGACAAGCTCATCGTCGTCATGCCCGACCCGCGCGTCACCATGGCCGAGAACACGAAGATGGACCCGGGCGACGGGCCCTCCCAGATGATCGACATCATCGAGGAGTACGCCCCGCTCAACGCCCTGACCCTGGTGGTGTCCGGCGGACCGTCGACCAACGAGATCCTCCTTCCGACCGGAGCCTTCGGCGAGGCGTACCTGGTCGCGGGCAACGCGGGCATCGGCGGGCCGACCCTGCTGCAGGCGACCGCTGCCGACGAGGCCGGGTACAAGGACGTCGGCCTCGAGCCGCTCTACACGGTGGCGCTCATGAAGGAGTTCGACCACCAGGCGGAGACCGAGTCCTTCCGCGAGGACATCATCGACAAGGCGAAGTCCCGCGGGAACTGGGAGACCTACACCCCGCGCTTCGACGGCGATGCGTTCCCGGTCCAGGGCTGGTGGCACGTCACGGTCGATCCGAAGGGCATCGAGCTCATCTTCAGGATGCGGCGTCCGGACGGCACGCTGCACGACCTGTACCGCACGCGACGTGAAGATCGGGGGGGCTGGAAGGTGCTCCCCGTGGGGGACTGATGCAGATCGCGCGACTGCTCCCGCTGCTCCTGCTCCTGGGCTGCGATGGTGGCACCGACGACACCGACACCGACCCGCCCGTCGACACCGGCCGCGACACTGGCGACGCGGGCTGCGACGAGGCCACGGTCTGGGTCGACGGCCCGGACCAGCCCCAGGTGGACGACGTGTGGACCGTGCTCCTGCGCTGCGACGGAGTGACGGTGCAAGGCCCGATGGTCCTGCGGGTCGAGCCGGCAGAGCTGGCGTTCCTCGAGGAGAACACGCTGCGCTTCCTGATGGTGGGCGACGGCCTGGTGAAGGTCCAGGTGGGCTCGTTCCGAGCGGAGCGCGAGGTCACCGTGCGGCGCTGAGCGAGCGGCTGAGCGGTGCCTCGTCGATCGAGACTGGCCGCAAGTAGTCGGCAGGTCGTGGCGGTACTCGGCACAGAGGCAGCCAGAGGACGATGCGGGCAGCTCCGAACCCGACAGGCCCCCAGAGCCAGATCTCTGGTCGCTCTCCGCCGGCGACGACCCCTGCAAAGCGCCGGACCACCCATGGCAGACCGCTCGAGCCCTCTGCGCCTCGGTGCCTCTGTGCCGAGCGGTGCTTCGTCCATCGAGACCGCCCGAGGGGAGTCGGCAGCCGTCGACCGCTCCGTCCCTCCGCACGACCGCTCACCCCCTGCACCCTCGACGCCGCCGCGCGGGCGCTTACACCTCGTTTGCGATGTCCAACCTCCACGATCTCGTGACCGGCGACGCCCAGCGTGGCATCACCGCCGTGCTCGGGCCCACCAACACCGGCAAGACCCACCTCGCGCTGGAGCGCATGCTCCGGCACCGCTCCGGGATGATCGGGCTGCCGCTGCGGCTGCTGGCGCGGGAGGTCTACGACAAGGTCGTGGCGCGGGTCGGGGA
>CALATR010000425.1 GCA_937891875.1 uncultured Pseudomonadota bacterium
GCCACCATCCACCCCACCGCGACCGAGACCTGGTACGACGGGATCGACTCGGACTGCGCGGGCGACTCCGACTACGATCAGGACGGCGACGGCTTCGACAGCGACGCACACGGCGGAGACGACTGTGACGACACGGTCGCCGCGACCTACCCGGGTGCCGCGGACAGCTGGTACGACGGCGTCGACTCGGACTGCGCCGGCAACTCGGACTACGACCAGGACGGCGACGGCTTCGACAGCGACCTCTACAGCGGGTCGGACTGCGACGACAGCGAGCCGACGACCTACCCGGGCGCGCCGGACAAGGCCGGCGACGGCATCGACTCCGACTGCGACGGCAAGAACTCGTGCAGCACGGTGGGTGCGGTCGGCAGCCTGGGCTGGCTGATGCTCGGTGCGGTGCCGGTGGTGCTGCTGCGGCGCCGGCGGCGTTGAACCCGGGGATCGTGGCCCGCAGGCAAAAGCGGGACGTCGACGCTCAACTGGGGGCTCCCCGAGCCGATGCCCGTGGTGGAGCCCCCCCATGTGGTCACGCCTGTTGCCCTGGATCGACGCCATCCCGGAAGCGCTCGGTCCGGTCGAGCGCGCCCGGGTGCGGGTGCAGCACCTGATCGTGCTGCTGATGCAGGTGATCGGGCTGCCCTACGCGGTCACGTTCGTCCTGTTGGGCATGCTCACGTCGGGACTCGTGAACGGCATCGTGTTCCTGGGCAGCATCGTCGCGCTCCTCGGCCTGACCCGCCGCGGCTACCACCGCCTCGGCGGCATGGTGATCTCGGTCGGGTTCTTCTTCACCATCACGACGGCCCTGGTCGCGCGCGGCGGCATGACCAGCAACTCCGCCGCCTGGCTGCTGCTGTCGCCGGTGCTCGCGTTCATGATGGCGGGACCGCGCCACGGCATCGTCATCGGCTTCATGGCGGCGTCGGAGTTCGTGCTGTTCTGGGCGCTCGAGACCGTGGGCGTGCCCTTCGAGACCAGCCTCGACCCGAACCTGGCCTACCTGCTGATCCCGTTCGACTACGCGATCATCGCGGCGACGATCTCGCTGATCCTGTGGGCACAAGCCGGGATCTGGGATGGCGTCATCGCGCGGCTGGACCTGGCGAACCAGACGCTCACCGGCGAGATCTCGGTGCGCGAGGAGGCGGAGGCGAAGGCGCTCGCCGCGGCGAAGGCCCGCTACACCTTCCTCGCCACCATGTCGCACGAGATCCGCACCCCGCTCAACGGCGTGCTGGGCCTCACCGAGGTCATGCTCCACGGCGAGCTGAACGCCGAGCAGCGCGAGCTCGCCACCACGGTGCGCCACTCGGGACAGCTGCTGCGGGCCCTGCTCGACGATGTCCTCGACTTCTCGAAGATCGACTCCGGACGCCTGGATCTCGAGTCCGTTCCCCTGGACCTGCGCCGGCTGTGCGAGGACATCGTGCGCCTGTGGCAGGGACCGGCGACCGAGCGCGGGCTGGACCTCGCCGTGCAGTGGGAGGCGGGCGCTCCGGCCTGGGTCCACGGCGACCCGACCCGACTGCGCCAGATCCTCGGCAACCTGGTGAGCAACGCGATCAAGTTCACCGAGGCCGGCTACGTGCACATCCGGGTCGCCGCCTGTGACGACCGCCTTCAGATCGCGGTCGCCGACACCGGCCAGGGCATTCCCGAGTCCGCCCTGGACCACATCTTCGAGCCCTTCCGCCAGGCGGACAGCAGCACCACCCGCAAGCACGGCGGCACGGGCCTGGGGCTGGCGATCTGCCGCCGGCTCGCGACCGCGCTGGGCGGCGAGCTGTCCGTCCGCTCGACGCTTGGAGAGGGCACGGTCTTCCGGGTCTCGCTCCCCCTCGACGAGGCCGAGCCCGACGAGCACCACTCCCTGCTCCAGGACGGCGAGCTCGACCTGACCGGCCTTCGGGTCCTGGTGGCCGAGGACAACCCGGTCAACCGCATGGTCGTGCGCAAGCTGCTCGAGCGCTTCGACCTCGAGGTCGTGCTGGCCGAGAACGGCGAGCAGTGCGTCGCGGCCTGGCAGCAGGTCGCACCGGATATGGTGCTGATGGACTGCCAGATGCCCGTGTGCGACGGCTACGAGGCCACCCGCCGACTCCGGGCGCTGGGGGCGGACATGCCCATCGTGGCCCTCACCGCCAACACCATGCCCGGCGACCGCGCGCGCTGCCTCGCCGCGGGCATGGACGACCACCTGGGCAAGCCCATCCGTCCGGACGAGCTGGAGGCGGCCCTGGCCCGCTGGATCGGCGGGGAAGGGGAGCGGCGCGGCGCGAGCGCGTGATCAGTCGAGGACCACCCGCGTCTGCAGCGTGGTGAGGTCGAGGTGGAAGTCGGCTTCGCAGTCCAGGTGGACGAGCCGGGCGTCGTCCGGTCCGTACACCGACACCCCGATCGATGGCTCCGGCGTGGAGCCGTCGGGCTCGTAGCCGTAGATCATCATCGTCGAGACCTCGTAGCGGTGCGCGTCCTTGCGGAACGTGACGCCGTACGCCTCCGATCGCATGCCGGAGCTGGTCCACACCATCACGTCACCCTCGGCGCTGTCGCGTCCGGAGACAGGCTCCCCGGCGATCTCCAGCTCCACGTTCCCCGGCCTGCCGAAGCGGTAGGTGACCTGGCCGGCGTCCTCGGGGCCGCACACGCTCGCCACCTTGCCGCCCTTCATCGCGCAGCTGAACCAGGTCGCCTCCTCGGGCGCGCAGTGCCCCCCGCCAAGCTGGACCTCCGGGGTTGTCGCCCGGTCCATGGCGTCGGACAGCTCGGGGTCGATCGGCGGAGGGGTCGCGGTTGGCTGCTCCACCGGGGGAGCGTCGGGTGCTCCGCTGCCCGCGCAGGCAAGGGAGATGGCGAC
>CALATR010000426.1 GCA_937891875.1 uncultured Pseudomonadota bacterium
CCCGCCGGGTCCAGGACGTCTGCCACATCGAAGAGCCCTACCGGAAGACCGGTGCGGCCGAGCACATGGACCCGATCGCCCGCGTCATCGGCATGCAGGCGTTCAACCGGGGCATCGCCATCGCCCACTCCGGCTTCCGCCTGGAGGACGAGCGCATGCCCGGTGCGCTGGCGTCCGTCGCCACCCCGGTCATCATCCGCTCCGGCGGCGACGTGGCTGCGACGCTGGGCAGCATGGCCATGACCGAGGGTGAGATCGTCGTCTACTGCGAGGACGAGATCACGGCTCCCGACGGCATCACCGTCCGTCGCGGCGGCATCACCGAGGCGCTGGCCACCGAGGCCCCGGCGATCGCCTGGGTCGAGGCCGGCACCGTGCTGCCCCCCGACTGGCGCATGACCCTGCTCACCGAGCTCGAGTCCTGGCCGGACATCGGCGCCGTCGTGCCGACCGTGGCCGCGGCCCCCACGACCAACCGCCCCAAGTCCCCGCCCGCGATGGTGATCCACCGCGGCGTGCTGGAGCGCATGGGCGACGCCACGACCGACCTGGGCAGCCCCGCCGCCGCCGAGCGCATCCAGGAGATCGGTTTCCACGTCGTCACGAGCGAGGCCTGCCTGGTCGAGACCTCGACCCGCCTGCTCGAGCAGACGGCCTGATTCGGTCTTCGACGCCTCCGATCGGCCTCAAGCCGCCCTCTGGTTGACCGCCGAGTCCGACAGCCACTGGACCTCGGCAGACAGGCCGACCACCACCAGCACATCGCCCGCCCCGAGCTCCACGCCCGGCGGCGGGCGAAGCTGCGTCTGGCCACCCCGGGGAGTGCGCAGGACGAAGGTGACGCTGGGCACGTGGTCGTAGACGTCGCGCAGGGCGACTCCCTCGAGCTTGGAGCCCCGCTCCACGGTGACGTCGACCATTCCCAGATCCAGCCCTACCTCGAGGTGGTTGGACGCGAGCTCGGTGACCGCCGGGCGCACCAGCAGCCGCAGCGCGTCGACGGCGCCGGCGTGCAGCGGGCTGACCACCTTGTCCGCCCCCGCCAGGCGCATGCGACGCTCCTCGTTGGGCCCGTTGATCCGCCCGAGGATGAACGCGTCCTCCGACAGATCCCGCGCGGACAGCACGACGGCGAGGTTCTTGGCCGAGTCGTCGAGGCACGTGGCGACCTGCGCCGCCCGCTTCACCCCGGCCGCCTCCAGCACGTCCTCGTCGGTCGCATCCCCGCGGAGCACCAGGAAGCCCTCCTCGCGCGCCGCCTCGGTGCGCTCGTGGTCGAAGTCCACGACCACGACCTGCCGGCCCGCGTCTCGCAGCTGCGCAGCGAGGGGGTGACCCATGCGCCCGTAGCCGACCACGATGGTGTGTCCGGACACCCGCTCGATCTGCCGCCTCATCCGAAACCTCCAGTCCGCACCGTGGGCGAGGACGACCTTGACGATCAACGCGAACGCGTAGGTTGTCCCACCGATCCCGAGCAGCATCACCCCGATGGAGATCCACCGCCCGGCGACCGAGATCCCCTCGTCGCCGTAGCCGACCGTCGTGATGGTGATGATCACGAAGAACAGCGCCCGGAAGAAGTCCCAGCCCTCGACGATCCGCAACAGGATGGCGGCGCCGACGGTGAGCACGACCATGGCGGACAGGGCGATCGCCAGGGAGCGACGCGCCGAGACCAGGGAACTGTGGTTGCTTGCCGACATGGGCCCGAGATCGGCTGCAGAGCCGTCTGATCTGAGGCCCTGGGGCCCGCGGCGCTAGCCCCCGCCGAGGGCGTCCCTGACGAAGCCGACCGCGCGATGGGACAGCCCGTAGATGGTCTCGGACGGGTTCACCCCGAGTGCGGTCGGCAGCACCGAGCCGTCGACGACGAAGAGGTTGTCGACCCCGTGCACCTGGTGGTCCATGCCCACGACGCTGGTCGCGGGATCGGTGCCCAGGGTGCAGCCGCCCATCTGGTGCGCGCTGAAGACGCTGTGCTCGAGGGGACCGTAGGGCCGGTCCTGCAGGCGGGTCAGCTCCACCTCGGTCGCGATGCGCAGAGGGTCCGTGTGGGTCGTGGCGACCACCTCCGCGCCAGCCGCGAGGTGCACTTGGACGAGCGCCTCGTGGGCCGGTCGGAGCGCCTCCAGCAGGGCCGCGCGGAACGGGTAGTCCAGCTCCGGCCGACCCGCGCCGTCCACGGTGACGACCCCGCCGACATCCTCGTCCAGCAGCCCATCCACGTGCAGGGCCAGCAGGGCGGACGTGCGGCGCAGACCCAGCATCGCGTCGGCGTGCTCCGGCCCGAAGGACTTGAGCGACACCGCGGCGAGCATCGGGTGTAGCGGCGCAGCCTCCAGGAAGAAGCCCATCTTTCCTGGACCGCGATCGATGTGCTCGTGGCTGTGGGCGGACTGGGGAGCGCCATACCAGGGGTGGATGTCCCGGGCGTAGCGGCCGAGCACCGCGACCACGGGGTGCAGGAACGTGCGGCGACCGAGCGCGGGCAGCCCGGCCCCGAGCCCCGACCGCAGCAGCAGCGCCGGGCTGTTGATGGCCCCGCCCGCGACCACGACCACCCGCGCGGTGACCGACAGGGGGACCTCGGATCCGCCCCGCTCCGGACGCACGACGCCGGTGACCTTCCAGCCCCCAGGCACCGCGTCGAGGCGGGTGGCGCGGGCATCCGCCTGCACGACCGCACCCGCTGCGGACGCATCCGCCAGGTAGGTCAGGTGCATCGCCTGCTTGCCGTCCACCGGGCAGCCCATGCCGCAATAGCCGCTGTTCGCGCAGCCCTTCACGTTGCGGCGCATGGGCCCGTGCTCCCAGCCGAGCGCCTTCGCCCCGTCGAGCAACACCCGGTTGTTGGCGTTTGCCGCAGACTCGGGCCACTCGCGGATGTTCAGCCTGGCCTCGACCGCGTCGAAGTGGGGCCGCAGCGCCTCCGAGGTGAGGTCGGTGAGCCCATGCACGTCTCGCCAGTGGGCCAGGATGCGCTCCGGCGTCCGGAAGCAGCTGGTCCAGTTGACCGTCGTGCCCCCGCCCAGCACCGCGCCCTGGAGCACGGAGATCGCCAGGTCCTTCGTCGCTCTTCCGGCGCCTTCCTGGTAGAAGCGGGGCATGGTGTCCCGCTCGTGCATGGTGAAGTCGCGGCGGTCGACCGCCGGCCCGGCCTCGAGAACCAGCACGCGCGCCCCATCGCCAGCGAGCCCCGCAGCGACCACGCTCCCGCCGGCGCCCGAGCCGACGATGCACACGTCCACGGTGGCCTCGAGGCCGTCCGGTCCGACGTCGGCCGCGCTGCGGATCATGGGCGCCCGTCCAGCTGGCGCAGCACCGCCGTGAAGTCGGGCGGACCCGGGTAGCCGATGGCCCCGTACAGCTTCGGGCTGACCCAGTAGGAGCCCATGCACAGTCCGTGCAGCGCCCGGTAGGCCGTGCGGAACAGGTGCACGTCCGCCTCGGCCCAGCTGCGCAGCACCCGATCCTGTTCGTCCGGACCGAGGCTGGTGAACGGGGTCACCCTCCCTTCGATCACGGCGTTGATCGCCGCGTTCTCCAAGAGCAGCAGCACCTGTTCCACCTGGGCGGCGACCGCGGGATGCTGGGTCGAGAGGTGCGCGTCGACAGCCTCCGCCACCCCGAGCGCGCTCGGCGGCGGGAGGTCCGGGGCACCGAAGGCCAGCAGCCGCTCGGCGACCGCGGCCAGCACGGAGAAGCCAGCTGGAGACAGCGCGAGCAGCGGCTGGGACGGGGCCCGGTACACCGTGCCGCGCAGCCCGAGCCCCACGGAGCCGAGCGCCAGCACCGCCGCGCCGAACACAGTGACCTGCAGGAACGTTCTCCGGGTCGTGCCCATGCAGCGGTCGTAACTGCCTGGTCGCTACTGGGGGGCGCCCTTGACGTCGATGTAGAACGTGAGCGTGTCGTCGTTCTTCAGGCTGCCCAGCAGGGCCGTGTACGGCGAGAAGCCGAACGCCGTGTGCGAGGACGTGAACGCACCCTTGGCCCCGAAGGACTGCCCGTCCGCCGTGATGGCCATGGTGGTCTCGACGGGCTTGGACGCCCCGCGCATCGTCAGCGTGCCGGTCACCACGGCGCCATTGCCTGCCGCGCGGCAGCCGGTGGCCTTGTAGGTGATGTGCGGGTGCTCGTCCGAGTGCAGCTGGCCCTTCGACAGCGCGTTCTTCTTGATGGTCTTCTTGTCGCCATCGCTGGTGTCGCCCTCGAGCCCACGGCGCTGACGCGCGCCGGGCGGGTCCACGACCAGGCTCTCGACCGGCATCTTGATGTCGACCTTGCAGGCGCCCACGTTGTCGGGGTCCCAGGTGACCGTGCCGCTGAATCCGGTGCTGACCAGGACGTGGTCGTGCCCGGCGATGAGGGCGTTGCGGTCGTACTTGACCAGGACCTCCAGTCGCCCACCGTTCAGGGTGTAGGTGGTGGGCTCCGCAGAGGCCACTTCCGCGGTTCCAACGCCCAGGATCAGCAGTGCCAGGCTGGCCAGGGGGCTCCATCGGGTCATGTGATCTCCTCCTCGTCGGGTGCCCTTGCACGACGCCGCAGCGCCGAATTGGATTCACCCCACCGACACCCAGGCGGGGGTCCGGCCTTCCGCGCTCGCTTCCGACCGACGCCAGAGATGTAGCACCACGCCGTCCACGGGCAGCGCCAGATCGAGCAAATCGGAGCAAATCGGAAGGGGGACGCTGCCGAGCAGTCCGAGGAGGAACGACAGCCGCATCGGGTCGGTGGCCAGCTCCGGAGGACCATGGAGGGCCAGCCCCGGCCGGCCGGTGTCGTCGACGATGGGACGCACCAGCCGCCCCTGGGCATCGGGCTCCAGCAGGGCCTCGGCCCCCCGGCCGAGCACTGTGGCGATGCTCTCGATGAGGGCGTGATCCGCGGGATCCGGATCCCGAGGTACCCAGGCGACCAGCCGGTCGCGGTCCCGCACCCCATCCCGCCAGCGAGCGACCCAGCGCGCCCCCAGCCAGCGCCAGGCCGGGTCGAGGAACGGCTCGACGTCCTCCAGGCCCACCGGCTGCACCGGAACCACCCGGATGGCGTGCACCCCGTCGACGAGCAGGTCCGGCAGCAGCGTGCTCAGGTCGGCCAGGGACTCGGCGGGCGCCCGCCAGGTGGGACAGAACGCAGGACCCACTCCGCGGGCGTACACCCAGCGCGGCTCGGCGCCCTGCAGTGTGGAGCCCTCCAGCAGGGGCAGCAGCGCCTCGATCACTGGGTGATGCATGGCTGGAGAAGACGGAACAACCTGCACTTCGACCGCATGCACCCTGCCAGCGAGGTCCAGGGCCCGCAGAGCCTCCGGGGCGGGGGACAGTCCCCGCTCGACCACGCTGTCGCCGGGCAGCGCCGGTCCGGGCGAACCACGCCGCCAGACGATGACCGAGAAGCCGAGCCGCGGATCCCAGCCGAGCTCCGAGTGCAGCTCCGCCGGACGGCGGTCCACCACCTCGGCCACCGCAGCGATCACGTCGCGACGCAGGGTCAGCAACGCCTCGCCCTCCAGGCCAGCGAGGGCCTGCTGGGGCACGGTGAGCCGCAGGGCCTGACGGCCAGTGGTGCGGTGGCGCACGAAGTCGACCGCACTCGCCACGTCCGGCACCAGCTCGGCGGACACGGCCCGGAGGCCTGCGATCAGCTCGCTGGCCACAGCACCCCCCGCGGGGTCCGGGTCCTCGGTGCCGAAGTCGGGCAGGCAGAGTCCGCCCTCGATGGCGTCGGACCACAGGGTCGCGGTCCGACCGCCGCCTGCGATCTCGTCCTCCACCACCGCATCCTGGTCCCGGGCCGTCCGGGCGCCGGGGGGCAGTCCCGGCAGGATGTCGAAGCCAGCGTCCCGGAGCCGCGCCGCGTCCGCCGGGCCGAGCCCAGGCAGATCGACCCGCAGGACGACCGGATCTCCCGGCTCCCACGGCTCCAGGAGCTCCGCCTGGGGCAGCGGTCCGAGCAGCGCCTCCAGCTTCTGGAGCGCGTCGTGGCAGGGAGCCTCGTTCAGAGCTTCGAGGCGGATCATCGGCCAGTAGGGCAGTTCGTCGGGGGTGTGCACGGGCGGAGTCTACACATCCCTCTCCGCTCGTGACCACCGCTTGACGAACCCCGAGCCGAAGCCGCGGTCGGTCCATGCACAGAGGCGACGGGCGGCCCCACGGCGCGCCCGACGGACGGCGGTCACCCCCGCGGCATCGGGCCGTGCACGGGTGAAGTGCGTCCGGGTCCTGCGAGGAGGGAGCATGGAGCGGCACAAGTGGGCAATCTGGGGCACGGCGGGCGTGCTGCTGACGGGCGTCGGCCTGGGCGTCATCGCGCTGGTGGCGGTGACCTGGGAGTCGAGCCCGCCACAGTACATGGAGCTCGACGAGCATGGAGTGTACCTGGGCCTGGAGACGCGACAGGAGCCCGGCGCAAGCGAGCAGGGTGAGGAGAGCAAGGCGGCCACGACTTCGGAGCGGATCATCGAGGGAGCCTCCGTCGCGGAGGACGCCGGGACCCTCGGAGCCCACGGAGACCAGGCCCAGTCCGGCGTCTCCGGATCCACGAGCGGCTCGGTCCCGGGGGAGAAGATGAAGATCGGCGCGCTCGGCACGCGCGGCAGCGGGCTCGGCGGAGGGGGCACGGCCGAGGGCATCGGGGGTCTCGGAACCCGGGGGTCCGGCATCGGAGGCGGCGCCTCCGGCTACGGGAGCGGGCGCGGGAGCTTCGGGGCACGTGGATACGGCACGGGCGGCATGGCCGGGGGTCGGGGCGGCCGGTTCGGCGCGGATGGCGGTCTGTCCCGAACCGAGCTGGGCCCGGGCGTCTCCCGCATCGAGGAGTCCTCCCCGCCTGGCGTCAACGGCTTCGTGCAGGCCGGACGCGACCGGCTGTCGACCTTCGCGGTGGACGTCGACACCGGCAGCTACACCCTGACCCGCAGCCTGCTGCGGCAGGGCCGTCTGCCCAACGCCCAGCAGGTCCGGGTCGAGGAGTTCGTCAACGTGATGGACTACGACATCGCCCCGCCCACGTCGGGGCAGGTGCCGTTCTCGGTGGAGGCCGAGGCCGCCCCCCACCCCACCCAGCAGAACCACGCGCTGCTGCGGATCGGACTCAAGGGCGAGGTGCCCGAGCGCACCACCAGTCGGCTCACCTTCCTGATCGACACCTCCTGCTCCATGACCGAGGAGCTGCCGCTGGTGAAGCAGAGCCTGCACATCCTGGTCGACCACGCCACCAACGAGGACAGCGTCGCAATTGCGACCTACGCCGGCCAGACGACCAAGGTGCTGGACCCGACACCCACCACCGACAAAGCCAGGATCCACGCCGCGATCGACTCGCTGGGCACCGGCGGCGGCACCGCCATGAACAGCGGCATGGAGCTGGCCTACGACATGGCGGACAAGGCCTTTGTGTCCGGCGCCGAGAACCGGGTGATCGTGCTCTCGGACGGCGATGCGAACATCGGCCCCGCCTCCCACCAGCAGATCCTGGCCTCCATCGCCGGCTACGCAGGAAAGGGCATCACGCTGTCCACCGTCGGCTTCGGCGGCGCCAACTACCGCGACGGCCTGATGGAGCAGCTCGCGGACAAGGGTGACGGAAACTACGTCTACATCGACGGGCTCTCCGAGGCGGAGCGGGTCTTTGGCGAAGGGCTCGCGTCCACGCTGCAGACCATCGCCCGCGACACCAAGATCCAGGTGGCGTTCGACCCCGACGCCGTGCTGGCCTGGCGCCTCGTCGGCTACGAGAACCGGGATGTCGCCGACGAGGACTTCCGCAACGACGCCGTCGACGGCGGCGAGATCGGCGCCGGCCACGAGGTCACCGCCCTGTACGAGCTGGTGCTGGCCGACGAGCTGCCCGAGCGCATCGGCAACGTCTACCTGCGCGCCAAGCCCCCCGGCCCCGACGCCCCTGCCCACGAGTGGACCGTGCCCATCCGTCGGGCCCAGGTGCGCTCCGAGTGGGGCGACGCCAGCGCGGATCTGCGCCTGGCCTCCGGCGCGGCCCTGTTCGCCGAGAAGCTTCGTGGAAGCCCCTTCGTCGAGGAGCTCTCCTGGAGCGAGCTGCAGCGCCACCTGGAGCCCCTGCCCCGCACCCGCCAGGTCGAGGAGCTGCGCGAGCTGGTCGGCAAGGCCAAGGCGCTCTCCGGTGTGTCGGACCGGCGCGGGGTGGTGCACGCATCTGCCCTGCCCGACCTCACCCACCTGTCCAGCGGTCCATCCGCCATGGACGTGGTCCGCCAGAACCTGCCGCGGCTGACCTACTGCTACCGCCGCGAGCTGGCCCGCGACCGGGACCTGCGCGGCACGGTCGAGCTGGAGCTGAAGATCGACGCGACCGGGCACGCGGCCCAGGTGAGCCAGGTCGGCGGCTCGCTGGTCGACGGGCGGGTGCACGCCTGCCTGGTCGGCGCCGCCCAGAACCTCCGGTTCCCCAGCCGGCAGGCCCAGGACCTGCGGTTCAAGATGACCTTCGAACCCTAGGGCCCCCTCCGGTCTCGCGAGGGTCGGACGCTCAGCTGAACCCGGGCACGACGTCGATGGTGACGCCGTCCAACGTGGAGGGCTCGAAGAGCGGGTCGCGATCGAGGACCGTGAGGGGGAAGGTGAGGCAAGGCACCAGCTCCCCGGTCGCCATCTGGACCTGCTCCACCGTAGCGACCGTGGCGTCGCCGAGGCCGGGCAGGTGGACGACGTCTCCGGCCTGCACCACGCCGCCTTCGTGCTCGCCGATGAGGACGACACAGTCACGCGCGATGTGCCAGAAGCTGCGTTGGATCGCGAAGCGCACCATGGGACCGAGGGGTTACCATGGGGCGGCTCGGAGGACATGACCGATGGATGACCGCACCTGCTGATCGTTCTTGGGGAGCCTGATCTCGCTGGCTCCTCATCCCTGACGCCTCCCCGTGCAGGCGTCCCCGCGTGGCCCCCGGCCGCGCCCACGGCAGGTGCCTCATGTCCATGTCCCTTCGCCTCTCCGGCGCGACCTTCGCGTTCTCCCCCGAGCGCGTGCTGCTCGACGACGTCGACCTCCACCTGACCCCCGGCTGGACGGGTCTGGTCGGCGAGAATGGTGCTGGAAAGTCCACCTTGATGCGCATCCTCTCCGGTGGGCTGGCTCCCGGTCTGGTCCGCACCGAGCCCGCCGACCTGCCGATCGTCCGCGTGGAGCAGCGCATCGACCGCCCCTCGGAGCGAGTCCAGGCCTTCGCCCTGGCCTGGGACGGGGACGCCGTGCGCCTGCAGAGCCGGCTCGACCTGGGCTTCGACGCCCTCGAGCGCTGGCCTACCCTCTCCCCCGGCGAGCGCCGACGCTGGCAGGTCGGCGCTGCCCTGTGGCAGAGACCGGGGGTGCTGCTCCTCGACGAGCCCGACAACCACCTGGACGTCGAGGCGCGGACCCTGCTGGTGCAGGCCCTGGCGGAGTTCGACGGCATCGGCGTCCTCATCTCCCACGACCGCGCCCTGCTGGACCAGCTCACCAGCCGCACGGTGCGCCTGCACCAGGGCCACCTGCACGTGGTCGACGGACCCTGGAGCCAGGCGGCCGAGGTGTGGGCCACCGAGGACGACGCCCTGCGCGCCCAGCTGGAAGCGTCCAAGCGGGAGGTGCAACGCCAGGAACGCAAGGCCCGAGTCGCCGATGCCAGCCGGTCCGGCGCGGCGGGCAGCCGGAGCATGCGCGGCGTCGACCCCCGAGATCACGACGCCCGCTCCTCCGCGCGCAAGGCCCGCACGGCCAAGGCGGAGCAGTCCCACTCCAAGGCTGCGGCGCGCATGGCCACCGAGGTCGAGCGCGCCCGGGCGACCCACGAAGGCCTGGACCGCCCCAAGGATCTCGGTCGAGACGTATTCGTCGACTACGAGGCCCCCCGACGCAGCACCCTGCTCACCCTGCAGACCCCCACCCTGCGCCCGGCGCCCGAGGCCGACGTCCTGCTCTACGACGTCGACGTCACCGTGCGCCGAGGCGCCCACGTGTGGCTCGCCGGACCCAACGGCGCGGGCAAGTCCACCCTGGTCCGGGCTCTGCTGTCCGCCAGCTCCCTGCCCACCGAGCGGGTCTTCGCCCTGCCCCAGGAACTGACAGAGGGCGAAGCCGCGCACCTGCTCGAGCACCTCCACGAGCTTGCACCGGACGCGCGCGGTCGCGTGCTGCAGCTGGTCGCCGCCCTGGGCGTGCCTCCGACGAACGTGCTCGCGACGTCCCGCCCTTCTCCCGGCGAGGCCCGCAAGCTGGCGTTGGCGCTGGGTCTGTTCGGAACGGCCTGGATCCTCGTCCTGGACGAGCCCACCCACCACCTGGATCTTCCGGCGAGAGAGCGCCTCGAACGCGCGCTTCAGGCCTATCCGGGCGCCCTGCTGCTCATCACCCACGACCGCGCCCTGGGCGAGGCCGTCTGCACCGAGCGCTGGCGCCTCCACGATCGGCGGGTGCTGCTGGAGACCATCGCTGTCGACTGACCGCATCAGCCCTTCCCCAGGTGCACGGCCAGCGCGATCGCCGAGCACAGCCCGAAGAACGCGGTCAGCACCCCACCCGCGGCCAAGGCGTAGGGGAACTCCCCCGGCACCATCAGCGCCCACCCGGCCCCGATCCACAGCTCGGAGAGGGCGGTCAGGACCAGCAGGACGGCAACCGGCGTGCCCGACCGCCCGAGGTTCTGTGGGAACGGGTAGAGCACGACCGGCACCAGACCGACCGCAGTGAGCGCAAGCCCGACCAGGTAGGCGCAGACCGCGAGCGCGATGTGCTCCGGATCCCCGCGTAGCTGGGTCACCATCACCAACGGAACGATCCGCATCCCGACGGCCGGGATCGCTGTCAGCAGCGTCATTCCCGCGCTTCGCGGCACGACCGGCAGCGCGATGGCCACCGACACGAACACGAGCACCGTGGCCAGCATGTCCAACGGCAACGCCACCAACACGATCGGCGTCGGTCGACCGTCCGGCATCGGCACCATGCCCGCGCCCAGGAGCATGACCGCGAACATCGAGAGTGCGCCTGTGACCGCGATCAGCCGCGCACGCGTCCTCGCACCACGCGGCACG
>CALATR010000427.1 GCA_937891875.1 uncultured Pseudomonadota bacterium
CCACCTCGGCGTCGGTGTCGGTCGGGAAGCGATTGATGGCGACCACGGCCTTCTCGCCGAAGTTGCCGATGGTCTCGAGGTGGCGGGCCAGGTTCGGCATGCCCTTGCTGACCAGCTCGGTGTCGGGCTGCGACAGGGTCTCGAGCTTGCCGCCGCCGTGGTACTTCAGCGCGCGGACCGTCGCGACGAGCACGACGCACGCGGTGTCGAGCCCGGCCTGGCGCGCCTTGATGTCGAAGAACTTCTCACCGCCGAGGTCCATGCCGAAGCCGGCCTCGGTGATGACCCAGTCGGCCAGGTGCATGGCCATGCGCGTCGCCAGGATGCTGTTGCAGCCGTGGGCGATGTTGGCGAACGGCCCGGTGTGCACGATGGCGGGGGTGCCGTCGGTGGTCTGGACCAGGTTCGGGAGCAGGGCGTCCTTCAGCACGGCGATCATCGCGCCGGTGACGTTGAACTCCTTCGCGAGGATCGGCCGCCGGTCGGTGTCGAACGCGACCAGGATGTTGTCGAGGCGCTCGCGGAGGTCGTCCAGGCTGCTCGACATGCCCAGGATGGCCATGATCTCGCTGGCGGCGGTGATGTCGAAGCCGGTCTCCCGGGGAATGCCACCGCTCTTGCCACCGAGTCCCACCATGACGTTGCGCAGGCTGCGGTCGTTCATGTCCAGCACGCGCTTCCAGAGGATGCGCCGGATGTCGAGCTCGAGCGCGTTGCCGAAGTGCAGGTGGTTGTCGATCGCTGCGGAGAGGAGGTTGTGCGCCGCGGTGACCGCGTGGAAGTCACCGTTGAAGTGCAGGTTGATCGTGGTGCTTGGCTGGATTCGGCACACGCCGCCGCCGGTGCCGCCGCCCTTGATGCCGAAGCACGGACCCAGGCTGGGCTCGCGCAGCGCGGCGCAGACGGACTCACCGACGCTGCGCAGGGCCTGGGAGAGGCCGATGGTGGTGGTGGTCTTGCCCTCGCCGGCGGGGGTCGGCGTGATGGCGCTGACCAGGACCAGGCGCGCGGGTTGAGAGCGCTTGCGGGGTTGCTCCAGGACCGACAGCTCGACCTTGGCCCGGTCGCGTCCGTAGGGGATCAGGTCGGCGTCGCTGAGGCCCAGATCGCGGGCGACTTCGGTCAGGGGACGCATTCACACACCTCCGATGGCAGACACCATCGCTTCACTACGGAAGTCGGTGCAAGCGTTGCGGGTCCAGTCGACGTCAATCCGGCGGGTCCTTACAGCAATGGCCTGTTCTCGGACTGCAGGAGGAACGATGGCGACGAACTTCGGGGTGGGGCGCGTCCTGGCTGGACTGCTTGTCGTGGCGTCTGCGGCTGGGATCGCGACGCCGGCCCAGGCGACCGACGGGCTTGCGTGGAAGTGGAGCGAGGGGGCCTCGCGGACCTACCACATCGCCGGGCAGATCCGACTGCCGCGGTTCATCTTCTTCAACGCCCTCAACAACACGACCGCGCGCATCTCCGAGGCCCGCATCGAGCTGGTCACGACCTGCACGCCGACGGACGCGTACAAGAAGGGCTGGGACCTCGACTGCATCATCGACGACATCTCCATCCAGGCCGTGCCGCTGCCGGCGGACAAGGGCCGCATGGACGAGATCACCGCCGAGTGGGACCAGCGCCTGACCGGGGCGCACCTGGACGTCCAGTTCTGGTCCGACGGCCGCATCCGCGCGGTCAACTTCGAGGGCATGGAGCGTCGCAACCGGCGTGACGGCGAGAACATCGAGCGGGTCCGCCAGCTGATGGCCCGCATGATGTCGCCGCTGGACATGCGTCTGCCCAAGAACGGCGACGACAAGGGCGCCGGCGCCTGGAACCAGAAGGATGCGTTGATCCTCGGCTTCCCGAGCCTGACCGGCAGCGCGGGCGCGGTCGAGCTGGTGCACCAGATCCAGGGCACCAAGGACTCCAAGGTGAAGATCGCCACCGCTGGCGACGGCACCCTCGGCTACTCCGAGAGCGCGACCGAGACCGCCGGGCAGGAGACCATCGACTACTACAAGATGGAGGGCATCGCCGAGGGCACCTTTGACACCGCTGCCGGCGAGATCATCGAGCGGCAGGTCGCTGTGACCGGCACGCCGACGGCCTCGGCCTCCATCGCCGACGGAACCCCAGGCCTGACCTATGTGCAGGCCTACCGGGTGACGCTGGTCCGTGAGGGCCAGCCGCGCCCGAGCCTGCCGGACTCGAAGGAGATCGCGGCTGCGTTCGGTCCGCCGGAGTAGGCTCGGGCCGGAGGCTCCATGACCGGCATCCCCCGCACCGCCCACGTGGCCTCGGCCTCGCTCAACCAGACCGTCGGCGACTGGGCGGGCAACAAGGCCCGCATCGAGCAGGTGATCGTCGAAGCGCGCGGGCGCGGCGCCAAGCTGCTGCTCCTGCCCGAGCTGTGCGTCAGCGGCTACAGCCTCGGCGATCGCCTCCTCCGGCACGGCACCCTCGCCCGGTCCTGGCGGCTGACCCAGGAGCTGCTGCCGGCGACCGACGGCATGGTGGTCGTGGTCGGCCTGCCCATCCGCCACCGGGACACGCTGTTCAACGCCGCCGCCGTGCTGGCCGATGGGCGCGTGGCTGGCCTCGTCGCCAAGGAGAACCTGGCGACCGGAGACGTCGAGTACGAGAACCGCTGGTACGGGCCGTGGCCCGGAGACCGGGTCGAGGAATGGCTCGCCCCCGACGGCGTCACCCGGCTTCCGCTGGGTCGGCAGGTGTTCGAGGCGGACGGACTGGGTCGCTTCGCGATCGAGATCTGCGAGGACGGCTGGAAGGGTCTCCGACCGGGCTCGATGGCCGCGCTGGCCGGCGCGCACGTGGTGCTGAACCCGTCGGCCAGCTGGTTCACCATCGGCAAGCACGCCCGGCGCAAGCGGCTCGTCACCCAGGTCAGCGCCGAGGATCTCACCGGCTACCTCTTCGCCAGCTCGCTGGGCTGCGATGCCACCCGGCTGATCTTCGACGGCAGCGTGTTCATCGCCTCCAACGGCGAGCTCCTGGCGGAGGGGCGCCGCTTCGTGTTCAACGAGGATCATGAGCTGGTCGACAGCGTCATCGACCTGGACGCCCTGCGGATCGCGCGGATGGAGGCCGGGTCCTGGCGCCAGCAGGTCGACCAGGCCCAGTCCGGTCGGCTGGGGCCGCTCCCGCAGATCAACCGGCTGCCGGGTGACTTCAGCTCGGTGACGCCGACGCCCTCGCCGGAGCCGTACTGGCTGGTCGGCACCGGCGCCCAGAAGAGCGCGGATCCCAGCCTGGACCACCTGGTCGAGACCGGCAGGATCCCGGCGTTCAAGGCGCAGGACCTGCCCCACCTGGAGCTCGAGCTGGGCCTGACCCTGGGGCTGCGCGAGTACCTGCGCAAGTGCGGGATCCGCAACGTGGCGCTCGCCCTGTCCGGCGGCCGCGACTCGGCCATGTGCGCGGTCCTGCTCCACCGCATGTGGGCGTACGACCAGCCGGATCTGGATGCGGACGCCCTGCGTGCCCATGTCGGACAGCACCTGACCACCGCGTACATGGCCACGTCCAACTCGGGCTCCGCGACCGAGACCGCCGCCGCCGAGCTGGCCGACGAGATCGGCGCGACCCACCTCACCGGTCGCATCCAGGCTGCGGTCGACACCCACCTCGACATCATCGGGCAGATGACCGGCGTGC
>CALATR010000428.1 GCA_937891875.1 uncultured Pseudomonadota bacterium
CGCCCAGGAGCGACGCCCGATAGCCCTGCTGGATGCCGACGGATGCGGCGACCGCGACAATGAACACGCCCGCCCCGATCCCCAACTCCCGCACCCCGGGCATGGCGGGCACCTTCGCCCCCATCACCGGCAGCAGCGCCACGACGGAGGCGACCAGCACGAAGCCGTTGACCGCGTACAGGCGCATGCACCACAGGCACACGCTGCCGATCTCGGCGATGGAGATGTAGTAGAGGAAGCCGCTGAATGCGGAGATGGCGACCCCACCGAGGGCAACCAGCCACAGGGCGGCGCGCTTGCCGGCCATCGCCAGGCCGGCCAGTCCAATCAGCGCCACGTAGGTCGGGATCGCCCAGGTGAAGGTTGGAACGCCGAAGATCTCCGACCACTCCGACGTGTTCACGACGTCGCAGCTGACGCCCTCGGCCTCGGCGCAGCCCACCAGCTCGAACTGCACGTCCGCGCCGCCGTAGACGGAGATCTCGTGGTGCATGCTCATGTAGATGCTGACGCCGATCCCGAACACGAGCGCGCCCACGACAAGGGCCATGGCGATGCGGGTGAGCAGCAGCGCGCTGGCGGCGGGCGGACTCGCGGTCTGCTCGCTCATCGGACCATCCCGTCGAGCACGGCCTCGAGCTCGGTCAGCCGCTTCTCGCGGCTGTAGCCGACCTTGCGCCACTTGATGGTGCCCTTCGCGTCGATCACGAAGGTCGTGGGCATGCTGGTCACGTCCAGCTGACCCATCACCTGCGACTCGTTGTCCCAGACCACGGGCAGCTCGAAGGCGACCTGGCGCATGAACATCTCGGCCGCGCGCTGCTCCCGATCGACGTTGACCGCGAAGACCGCGACGTCGTCCCGGCGCTTCGCCAGCTCGGCGAGCTCGGGCAGCTCCGCCCGGCAAGGGCCGCACCAGCTGGCCCAGAACGCGAGCACGACGGGCTTGCCCCGGTGCTTCTGCAGGTCGAAGTCGCCGCCATCGAGGGTCGGCAGGACCATCTCGGGCGCGGTGCGGCCGATCACCTCGACCGCGTCCGCGGGGATCATCTCCGGGGCTCCCAGAGCGAGCCCCGTCAACAGCAGGAACAGCGAACCCATTCACGCCTCCGGACGAGCCGGGAGACTAGCGTGTCAAGGGTTGGTCCGCAGCAGCCGTGACGTCCCTAGACGCCGAGCACCCGGGCCGTGTCCAGCACGATGAGCGCCTCGTCGTTCACGTGGGCGATCTTGCGGACGTAGGAGCTGCCCTGGTCGGTGCGGGCCTGACCGCCTTCCGGCACGTCCACGACCTCCTGCACCCGGTCGACCACCAGGCCGACCTGCTCGCCGACGAGCTCGACGACCACGATGCAGGTGCGGTGATCATCCTCCCGGGTGGGCATGCCGAAGCGCTTGCGCACGTCCATGATGGGGATCACCTTGCCGCGCAGGTTGATCACCCCGCGGATGTGGTGCGGAACGTCCGGGACCTCGGTGCACTTCTGCAGGCCGACGATCTCGGTGACATGCGAGATGTCGATGGCGTAGGACTCCTCTCCGATGCTGAACGCGAGGTGCTGCGCCGTTCCCGCGGGTGCGGCGTTGCTGGCTTCATTCATGCCGGTGGTCACTGACTGCATGGGGGTCTCCTGGCGGGGCTCAGGCCGCGCACTGGGCCATCAGACTGTTGATGTCGAGGATGAGGCTGATCTCGCCGTTCGACAGGATCGAGCACCCCGACAGGCCGCGGGGATTGCCGAGGAAGGAAGGGAGCGCCTTGATGACGGTCTGGCGCTGACCGATGAGCTCGTCGACCACGACACCCAGCTGCCGCTCGCCGTCTTCGACGACGACCAGGGTGCCGCCGTCGCCGGGGGCCTCGCCGGGCAGGCTGTAGAAGTCGCGTAGGGGCAGCAGGGGCAGGAACTCACCGCGGTAGTGCACCACGTCGCGCCCGTCCGGTAGCGTCGTGACCCGGTCCTGGTGGCCCGAGACGGACTCGCGGATGGACAGCAGGGGGATGGTGCAGAGCATGTCGTCCACCCGGACCAGCATGCCCTCGACGATGGCGAGGGTGAGCGGGATCCGCAGGGTGAAGCGGCTGCCCTTGCCCAGGGTGCTCGTGACCTCGACGCGACCGCGGAGCTTCTCGATGTTCCGCTTGACCACGTCCATGCCGACGCCGCGGCCGGAGATGTCGGTCACCTGGGCCGCCGTCGAGAAGCCGGGCGCGAAGATCAGCTGGAACACCTCGCTGTCCTTCATGTGCTCGCCGGTGCCCGAGATGATGCCCCGCTCGATCGCCTTGGCCAGGACCTTGTCGCGGTCGATGCCGCGGCCGTCGTCCTCGATGGTGATGTGGACCTCGCCGCCCTGGTGCCTGGCGCCCAGCCGCACCGTGCCCCTAGGGCTCTTGCCGGCGGCGATCCTCTCCTCGACGGTGTCGATGCCGTGGTCACAGGCGTTGCGCAGGAGGTGCACCAGCGGGTCGCCGATCGCCTCGATGACGCTCTTGTCGACCTCGGTGCCCTCGCCGTGCAGGTCCAGCACGATCTGCTTGCCCTGCTTCATCGACAGGTCGCGGACGAGGCGCAGCATCTTCCGGAACAGGTTGCGGACCGGCAGCATCCGGGTGGACATGGCCACGTCCTGGAGGCTGCGGGTGATGCGGTTGAGCTGCAGCGCCGCCTTGTGGAAGTTCTCCAGCTCGAGGCCCGTCAGCTCGTTGTTGTGGGTGACCATGCGCTCGGCGATGATCAGCTCTCCGACGAGGTTCATGAGCTGATCGAGCTTGTCGACGTCCACGCGGATGCTGGAGTTGGCCGTGGCGACGCGGGGCTCGGGCGCCTTGACGGGGGGCTTCGGCTCCTTCGCGACCGGCGCGACCTTGCGGCGAGGCTCCTCCTCGACGTTCGTGTGGTCCTCCTCGACGTTCGTGTGGTCCTCCTCGACGTTCGTGTGGTCGTCGTCGACGTCGTCGCTGTCGATGCTGGTGGCGCGCGGGTTCACGACCGGCGCGGTCGGCGGACCGAAGACCAGCGCCAGTCCCTTGCCGTCATCGTCGTCCGCAGGCGGCATGACCGAGGGCTCGGGATCCGGCTCGACCGGAGCGATCGAGACCGGGGCACGGCCATCGAGAGCGGCCTGCAGATCCTCGCCCAGCGCCACGGCCGGGGCGGCGAGGGTCTCGTCGGTGCCGGACTCCTCCACCGTGTCGACCGCGCGGGCCGCAAAGTCCAGCGCCCGGCACAACAGGGTAATGTTGCGCCTGGTAAGCCGATCCTCGCGCTTGCGTACCCGGTCGAGCAGCGACTCGGCCTTGTGGGTGACGGAGACGAGGTGGCTGAAGCCGAGGAAGCCGGCGGTGCCCTTCATCGAGTGGAAGGTACGGAAGACCCGGTTGAGGCTCTCGTCGTCCAGCTCTGCATCACCGCCGGCCTGCTCCAGCTCGATGAGAGTGGACTCGATCTCGGCGATGGACTCGCGTCCTTCGACGAGGAACTCCTCGATGATCTCCTGGTTGTCGTCCTGCATGCCCAGGGCCTCCCGAATGGGGACGGTCGTGCTGCACACACGTCGGTCAGGCCAGGGTCCACTTGAGGTGTCTCGTCGTAGGAACGCGACCGGTCAGCGGCGACGACGGCGAGCGGCGAGCACCAGCAGGCCGAGGGCCCAGGGCAGGATGCCGGCGGGAGGCCCGCTCTGGCAGCCGCAGCC
>CALATR010000429.1 GCA_937891875.1 uncultured Pseudomonadota bacterium
CCGAGGGTCTCCAGCGCCCGGTAGATCTGGTTGATCCCCATGACCATGTCGAAGAGCGCCTGGGGCTCGGTCACGCCGAAGAGCATGTCGAGATCGGCGCCGACGCACCAGTCCCGGTGGGCCGAGGCGACGATCACACCCTTCAGCCCGTCCTGGGCCTTCAGGGCCTCGATCATGCCCTGCCAGCCGGTGCCGTAGTCGGTGTTGACCTTGTTGACCCCGCCCGCCATCGCCATGGTGACCGTGGCGACGCCGGTGGACTGGTCGAAATCGAAGGTTCCGAGTTCATTGTTCATCGTCATCCCCTCAGACCCGCTCGATGATGGTGGCGATGCCCATGCCGCCGCCGATGCACAGGGTGATGCAGGCGGTGCCCAGCCCCCGGGCCTCGAGCGCGTCCAGCGCGGTGTTGAGCAGCATGGCCCCGGTGGCTCCCAGGGGGTGTCCGTAGGCGATGGCGCCGCCCCAGACGTTGACCTTGTCGTGGGGCACGCCCAGATCGTCCATGAAGGCGAGGGGCACGACGGCGAAGGCCTCGTTGACCTCGAACAGATCGATGTCTGCCACCTCCATGCCTGCACGCGCCAGGGCCTTGCGGGTCGCGGGCATGGGTGCGGTGAGCATGATCAGCGGCTCCTCGCCGACGACCGCCATGCTCCGGATCCGCGCGCGGGGCCTTCTGCCCAGCGCATCGCCGATGGCCTTGTTGCCGACCAGGATCGCCGCCGAGCCGTCGACGATGCCCGAGCTGTTGCCGGCGGTGTGCACGTGGCTGACCCGCTCGACCTCCGGGTACTGCTTGCGCACGAGCGCATCGACGCCGAACTGGGTGCCCATCATCTCGAAGCTGGGACGCAGCTGACCGAGTCCGTCCAGCGTGGTGCTGGCCCGCGGGTGCTCGTCCGTGCCCAGCACGACCAGCCCACCCTCGTCGACGACGGGGATGATGCTGCCGCGGTGGCGATCGGCGGCGATGGCCTCTGCTGCGCGGCGCTGGCTCTCGAGCGCAAACGCGTCGACGTCGTGGCGGGTCTTGCCGCGCCGGGTGGCGATCAGATCCGCGGAGATGCCCTGTGGCACGCTGCCGAAGCGGGACTGCTGGCTGACGTCGAAGATGGCGCCGCCGTCGCTGCCCATCGGCACCCGGGACATGCTCTCGACCCCGCCGGCGACGACGCAGTCGAAGAAGCCAGAGGCGACCATGGAGCCCGCGGTGTTGATCGCCTCGAGCCCGGAGCCGCAGAAGCGGTTGACCGTGGAACCGGGCGCGTCGAGGTCATAGCCAGCTTGCAAGGCGGCGAAACGCGCAATGCAGGCGCCTTGCTCCCCGGTCTGGGTGACACAGCCCAGCACCACGTCGTCCACCAGGCTGGTGTCGAGTCCGGTGCGCTGGGCCAGGCCGGCGAGGGCGGTGGCGGCGAGATCGATGGGGCGCTGGGTGTAGAGCGCCCCGCTGGCCTTTCCCTTGCCGCGCGGGGTGCGCACGGCGTCGTAGATGAAGGCGTCGGGCATGGAGTCTCCCGGGTCGCAGGGGTCGGTGACTGACAGTCAGTCCGTGGTCCTGCAGCCTAACGCACCGTGGCCCGTTCGCGGCGGCATTCCTGCAGGTCGTCCCGGGAGATCTGCCCGTTGGCGATCCCGTCGGCGAGATCGCCGTGGACCCCCCGGAGATCCTACGTTCCCACGACATCGGCGCCGGGGGCTGCTACCCTGCCGGTTGGGAGGACCCATGTCGATGCGCGCGTTGCCCCTCATCATTGTACTGACGGCCTGCGGGAACGAGACCGGGCTGACCCCGGACATCACGCAGGAGGATCCGGGGGAGACGGTGCTGCTGCCCGCCCTTCAGATCGAGCCGGTCGACGTCGTGTTCGAGCCGGTCGCCCCCGGGGAGCTCGCCAGCGGGATCTTCACCGTGACCAACATCGGCGAGGCCCAGCTCGACGTGGTCGACGTGGCCTTCACCGACGGCCCGCGCACCTTCTCCTTCCAGGCGCTCGACGGCACGGCCCTGCTGCCCGGCGAGTCGGCCGACTGGTCCGTCACCTACGAGCCCGAGCGCCCCTCGGCGGCGGCGGACCTCGCCCACATCGCGGTGGTCAGCAACGATCCCGAGCGCCCGCGCGCGGTGGTCAGCCTGACCGGCACCACCCTGAACCCGGCCTTCGAGCTGACCCCGACCAGCCACGACTTCGGAGACGTCGACGTCGGCGAGCGCGCGCTTCAGGAGCTGGTCCTCATCAACACCGGTGCGGCGCCGGGCACGGTGGAGCAGCTGTCGTTCACCACCACCTCCCCCGAGCTCTCGCTGGTCGACCTCGGCGAGCTGGGTGCCCTGCCGACCGTCGTCGACCCCGGCGAGACCCTGCGCTTCACCGCCATGTACGAGCCGGTCGACGTGCCCGGCGACGAGGCCACGGTCGAGCTGCTCACCGACGCGCCCGAGACTCCGATCGTGCAGGCCGCCCTGCAGGGCAATGGCTACGCCGTCGACCACGAGGTCGAGATCTTCCTGACCGCCGACGACGCCTGGACGGGCTTCGTGGACGGCGTCGAGTTCACCGCGGCCAACCAGCGCAACTGGCAGAAGGGCGACACCCACGTGGTCACCCTGTCGTCGGGCAGGCACGTGCTGGCGATCCAGGCGACGGACGTGAGCTCGGTCATCTCGGGCTTCATCGCGATCGTCAAGGTGGACGGGGCGATCGTCTCGCGCACGGGCGAAGGCGACTGGAAGATGCAGGCCAGCGCCCCGCCGTCGGGCTGGATGGACCCGAGCTTCGACGCCTCCAGCTGGGGTCCGGCAGTCCAGTGCGCAGACCAGTCCACCTGGGGCACCTACTGGCCGGCGGACTTCTACGCGGAGGGCGCGAAGTGGGTGTGGTGGACGGACAGCTGTCGGAACCTGAAGCAGGCGTGGTTCCGGATGGAGCTGGATCTCTGAGCGACGGGGCCGTGGCGTCGCGTAGCTGCGAGCAGGGGAGTGGCGGGCCGGTCTCTGGTCGCTGGTCTCTGGGGCCCTCTGCGATCGGGGGGACACATCGTCAGATCGGGGTCGTTCCAGCGTCGTGATGCGAGGCAGCCTTGCTTGCTGGAGACGGCCTCGGTGTGTGCAGCGACGGCGTGGTCCGGGCGCACTCCCGTCCTCCTTCCGTCGATGTGCCAGTGGGCCCAGAGACCAGAGACCAGAGACCAGAGACCGCCCCTCCACTCCCCCGCCTGAGGCCACGCGACCCGCGCCAATCGGCACGTCGCCCCTCCGCTCCCCCGCCTGAAGCCACGCGACCCGCGCCGATCGGCAGGTCGCCTCACTCCGCAGCAGGCGCCAGAGCCCGCTCCAACACTCTCCCACACCACGCCTTCAACGCCTCTTCTCCCTGGTTCGGCTCGATCCGCACCGCGCAGCTCGCCACCTGGCTCTCCGCCTCGTCGCGGACCAGGACCGTGAGGCGGTGGGCGCTGGTGTCGATGGCGGGCTGGGAGAGGACGCGGGCGGTGAGGGTGCGGTCGCCGACCGGGATGGTCAGCTCGGCCTGTTCAGGGGCGCCGCCGCGGTACTCGCCCGGGGTGTCTGGCGGCATGCCCTGCTCGTAGCGGGCGAGCACGACCGTGTGCGGGCCGCAGCTCCAGGTGACCGTGGGGTCGAAGCGGGCCTCGGTGCAGCCGGCGAGCGGATCGGCGGCGCTCGGGTCGAAGGCGGCGGCCTCCTCGCGGACCTCCCCCGTGGACGCCGCGGGAGGGTCCGGGGCGTCGGCGGGGGGAGGGGCGGAGACCGTGCAGGCTCCGCCGAGCAGGAGGAAGGACATCGGTGCCAGGTCGCGCATGGGGAGCGGCTAACACCGCCGCGCACGCCCACCGCGCCGGCCGCGAGGTTCAGCGCTTGTGCGGGCCGCGACGCTTGCCGCCGCGCTCGGCGCGCATGGCCTTGAGCTGCGCCTTCTGATCCGGGGTCAGCACCGCGCCGATCTCGGTCTTGACCTGCTTGCGCAGCGCCTGGCCGTCGGCCTTGAGCCCGTGGGCCTCGATCGCCAGCTCGGCGATGGTGTCGTTGTCCGCGCCGCCCTCGATCGCCGAGTCGAGCGCCTTCATGGTCGTGCGCATGTCGGTGCGAAGCTGCTGGGCCTCGTCCTTGTGCGACTGCAGGATCGTGCGGATCTGGTCCTTCTGGTCCTCGCTCAGACCCAGCTCTTCGGCGACGGCCATGAGGCGCCCGGCGAAGTGCGCGCGCAGCTCGCGGCCCACGCCCGGAGCGGCGTCGGGCGCGTCGACCGCGTAGCCGATGGTGGGAACGGCGACCGCGGCGAGCACGCCGCCGAGGAAGAGGGTGCGAAACAGGTTCTTGCGGTTCATCGGTTCACTCCTGCGTGGCGCCGGCGGCGGGGTGCCGCTCGGCTGGCCCCACTCGGGGGGACGCCTGGGGGAACGCACCGCCACGGCAGTTGTTGTGTCGGCTGGCGTCGACCGATGTCGCGGCTCGTCAGCGCGGGATCGAGGGCACGCGGGCGACCGCCGGATCGCCTGCTAGACTGCGGCTGGAGGTGGCGTGCGCTGGTTGTTGCCCGCCTTGTGGCTCGCCGCGTGTGCGGGTCCGGACGACACGGATCGGGACTGGATCGACGAGACCGACGGACCCATGGTGTCCGGGTGCGTCGAGGGTCCGGACGCGTACGTCGAGGTGGGCAAGGGTGAAGACGACTTCCTGGCGTCTGACGTGGATAATCGCCACTCGGTCCTCATCCACGGCCTGCAGGGCGGCTTCCACACGTTCGTGAGCCTCCGCGGACACCACCTCGACCTCGAGGGCCCCTGGTACATGGTCATCGAGGGCCTGCTCGACGACGAGATCCGAGCGGTCGCCCGCCTCGACCGCGAGCCTCACTGCAACGAGGACGTCGGCGCCGGCGAGATCATCGGTACCTGGCTCATCTGGCGCGCCTTTCCGACGGAGCTCCACGAGCAGGACGTCACCATCCGGGCCGTGGTCGTGGACGGCGATCGGCGGGTGATCCTGGGTCAGACCGAGCAGGTGATCTGGGATCCGGAGCTGGCGGAGTAGGGCCGGAAGGCCGCTCGACGACCTTCGTCGGGGGGCGCCTGCTTCAACACGGAGGACCGGAGCCCGGACGGAGGCGGCGGTGGTGGGGCCGGCCTCGGACTGCTGGCCAGATGGGCATGCCCCGGGGTCGGAGTTGGCAGGCCCTACTCCTTCGACGTGATCAGCAGGTCCTGGTCCGGGTCCACGTCCGTCAGCACCTTCTCGCTGCCATCCGGGAACACGATCCGCACCTCGTGGATGGGGCTGTCGTGATCCCCGAGGCCGATGTGCGCCTCGATGGGGCCCTGGGCGGCGAAGGTGCTGTTGGCGTCGATCTCCCGGCGGCGGGGGGGATCGTCGGGGGTTCGCTTGATCCACACGGTCGAGCCGACACCGAAGCGGTTGGGGCCGTCGTCGAGGCGAATGCGGACCCGCAGCCAGTGGCCGACGTCGACGGTGTCGTTGCGGTAGAGGGTGAGCGGCTCGCCGAAGCCCACGATGAGGAGGTCCTGGTCGCCGTCGCCCTCGAGGTCGAAGGGCACGATGCCGCGGCCCTGGCCGTCGTGGAGCACGTGGGCGGACTCGGCCCGGTCGGTGAAGCCGAGGGCGCCGTCGTTGATCCAGATGCGGGTGGGGTCGTCGAAGAAGGGCTCGAACAGATACGCGCTGCGGGGACCGGTGATGCGGCCGTTGGTGACGACGAGATCGAGGTCGCCGTCGTTCTCCAGATCGACCGCGTCCGCCCCCCAGGCCCACATGCCGTCGCGCACGCCGGCCGACTCGCTGACCTCGGTGAATGATCCCGCTCCATCGCCGAGATACAGCCGGTTGCCGGTCGAGCCCCAGTAGTTCTCGAACTCCTCCCGCGGCTCCCAGATGCTGGTCACGAACCAGTCCAGGTGCCCGTCCTCGTCGAAGTCGGCGATGACCGAGCCCATGGCGTTCTCGACGGTCGTGATCCCCGACGCCTGGCTGCCGTTGCGGAAGGTGAGGTCGCCGTTGTTGAACCACAGCTCGTTGGTGCCGAAGTCGCTGGCCAGGGCCAGATCGAGCCAGCCGTCCTCGTCGAAGTCCGCCCAGCCCGAGGTGTAGGTGAGCAGCTCGTAGTCCTGGGTGAACCCGCCCTGCATCGTGCGGTCGACGAAGACGCCGCCGCCGATGTTCTCGTACAGCTGGTTGTAGACGGGCTCCTCGTTGTTGACCTCGACGCCCCAGCTTGCGGTCGCGAGGTCGAGGTCACCGTCCTTGTCGAAGTCGCCGTACGCTGCCGACCAGATCATCGGGCAGGTGTTCGACTTGTCGTCCGGGGTGCCGAGACCGCGCGCGTCGGTCTCGAGGTCGAACGTGCCGTCGCCGTTGTTGTGGTAGAGCGCCAGGTAGCCGTGGTGCAGGTAGGTCAGGGTCAGGTCCAGGTGGCCGTCGTCGTCGACGTCGGCCCAGGTCGCCGAGGCGGGCCAGCCCTTGGTCTCGATCCCCGCGTCCACGGTGACGTCGTCGAAGGTGCCGTCCCCGCGGTTGCGGTACAGGATCGACGGCTCCTCGAAGCGGGCGAAGAAGATGTCGAGGTCGCCGTCGTTGTCGTAGTCGCCGACCGCGGCGCCAGCGGCGTTGTCGTCGGAGCCGTTGCAGTCCGTGGGGAAGGGCCGCGGCACGTCCCAGTGCAGATCGGTCAGGCCGACCAGGTGGGACACCGGCTGGAAGTAGACCCCGTCCTCCGGCGGCGTGGTGTCGGAGTCGGTGTCGGTGTCGGTGTCGGTGTCGGTGTCGGTGTCGGAGTCGCTGTCCGAGTCGGAGTCGGTGTCGGTGTCGGTGTCGACCGGATCGGTCTCGCCCGGATCGGGGTCGGCCGGCTCCGGGCAGCCGGCGACCAGCAGCGCGAGGACCAGGATGGTTCGGCGCATCGAGCACTCCACAAGGCGCCCGAGGGTACCTGTCAACGAGACGTCAATCAAGTGTTCCACTTCCCCAGCTTGCGCAGCCTCACGATCGGCTATGCCACGTGACCCACGACGGAGGCACCGTGCCCGACGCGACGCAGGCCCATCTACATATTGCCCTTCCAAAGGGTCGGATGCAGCAAGGCGTCTTCGATCTGCTCGCCGCGGCGGGGGTCCCGGTCCGCGTCGGTGCTCGTGGGTACCGTCCCACGGTCGGACTCCCGGACGTCACGGCCAAGCTGCTCAAGCCCCAGAACGTCGTCGAGATGTTGGATGCCGGTACCCGGGACCTGGGCTTCGCCGGAGCGGACTGGGTCTTCGAGAAGGGAGCTTCGCTGGTGGAGGTCCTGGACACCGAGCTGGACCCGGTGCGCATCGTCGCCGCGGCGCCCGAGGACATGGCGTGGCCGCCGGATCGCCCGGTGCGGATCGCCAGCGAGTACGAGCGCGCCACCAAGGCCTGGATCGAGCGAACCGGACTGGAAGCCAGCTTCATCCGGACCTATGGCGCCACCGAGGTGTTTCCTCCCGAGGACGCCGACTGCATCGTCGACAACACGGCCACCGGCAGCACCCTCGCCGCGAACCGCCTGGTCATCCTCGAGGACCTGATGCGATCGAGCACCCGGCTGTACGCGAGCGAGCAGGCCTGGGCAGATCCGGGAAAGCGTGCGCGGATCGAGGACCTTGCCCTGCTGATCCGCAGCGTCATCGAGGCCCGCTCGCGGGTCATGCTCGAGGTGAACGTGGCGGCCGATCAGCTCGAGGCGGTGGTCGACCTGCTGCCGTGCATGCGCCACCCGACGGTGGGTCGGCTCTACGGTGAGGAGGGCTACGCGGTGAAGGCCGCCGTGCCGCGGAAGACCCTCGCCAGCCTGCTTCCCGCCCTGCGGGCCGCGGGGGCGACCGACCTGGTCGTGACGCCGTGTGCACAGATCGTCCCATGAGCGGGGTGCAGCCGCGTCCGGGGGTGTCCAGCGCGCCGTACTCGGTGCCGCGGGCGGGGGCGCCGGTGGACCTGGCGCTGGACGCGAACGAAGGGGCGGTCCCGGACCTGGACTGGCTGGCCCGGGTGACCCGCGATGACCTGCGCCGCTACCCGACGCCCGGGGTGCTCGAGGCCGAGCTGGCTGCCGAGCACGGGGTCGCTCCTGCCCAGGTGATCGTGACCTCGGGCGCCGACGATGCCCTGGACCGGGCGTGCCGCGCCGTGCTGGGCCCGGAGCACGAGGCGATCCTGCCGGTGCCGGGGTTCTCGGTGATGTCGCGCTGGATCGGCCTGACCGGGGCGCGCCAGGTGAGCGTGCCTTGGCCCGAAGGCCCGTACCCGACGGACGCCGTGATCGCCGCGATCAAGCCTTGCACCGGCATGATCATCGTGACCAGCCCCAACAACCCGACCGGTGGCGTGGCCACCGCGGAGGACGTGGAGCGGCTGGCTGCGGCCGCACCCCACGCGCTGATCCTGGTCGACCTCGCCTACGTCGAGTTCGCGGACGAGGACCTCACCGCGGCGAGCCTGCGGCACGACAACGCGCTGGTCACCCGGACCATGTCCAAGGCGTGGGGGCTCGCGGGGCTGCGGGTCGGCTACGCGCTCGGTCCGGAGCGGATCGTGGGCTGGCTGCGCACGGCGGGGCTGCCCTACGCGGTCAGCGGTCCCTCCCTGGCGATGGCGGCGGCGGCCCGGCGCAATCCCCAGCTGCTGGCGGACTTCGTCGCCCGGGTGCGGTCCGAGCGTCCGCGCCTGATGGCCGCCCTGCGCGAGGCGGGCGCCCGTCCGCAGGACAGCGAGGCGAACTTCGTGCTCGCCCGGGTCGACGACCCGCTGTGGTGGCGGGACGGGCTGGCCGGGCTCGGCATCGGGATCCGTGCCTTTCCCGGCGTGGACGGGCTCGACGACGCCATCCGCATCGCCTGCCCGGGGGACGACGCCGCCCTTCGCAGGGTGGAGCGCGCCCTGCGCACCCTGATCCGGCCGGAGCGCCTGCTGGTGGAGGCGGGGCTCGAAGATCCAGTTGGAAACGCCGAGATTGGCGATGTCAGCGCCATGCTGCAGGCCTCGGATGCCCCCGCCTGGGTACTCGTGAGGAGCGTCGAGGCCGTGCGCGCCGCGCGTCAGGCCGCAGCCCTGCCCATCGCCGTCGGTGATGACGGGCTCGTCGCCGAGGGAGCCGCCCGCTGCCTGCAGGATCCGAGCGACCTCGTCTCACTCTGGCCCCGAGGGGGAGCCTGATGTCCCGCACCGCGACGATCACCCGCACCACGGGCGAGACCCGCATCTCCTGCACCCTGGACCTCGACGGCACCGGCACCGCCGACGTGCAGACCGGGATCGGCATGCTGGACCACCTGCTCACGGCGCTGGCGAAGCACGGGCGGCTGGACCTGGTCCTGACCTGCGAGGGCGACCTGCACATCGACGACCACCACACCGCAGAGGACTGCGCGATCGTGCTGGGCCGGGCTCTCGATCAGGCGCTCGGCGAGCGGCGGGGGGTCACCCGCTTCGGGCACGCCTACGCCCCGCTGGACGAGGCGCTCGCCCGAGCGGTGGTCGATCTGTCCGGCCGTCCCTGGCCCGAGGTCCGCCTGGATCTGCGCCGGGAGATGCTGGGCACCATCGCCTGCGAGAACGTCACCCACGTGCTCAACAGCCTGGCGATCGCCAGTCGCACGACCCTGCACGTGGACGTGCTGCGCGGGGAGAACGACCACCACAAGGCGGAGGCGGCGTTCAAGGCGGTCGCCCTGGCCCTGCGGCAGGCGGTGCGCCTGGACGGGGATGCGGTCCCCAGCACCAAGGGCGTGCTCGAGTGACGGTCGTGCACGTGGTCGCGACGGGCATGGCCAACCTGGCCAGCGTGCTGGCGGCGCTGCGTCGAGCCGGGTGCACCCCCGAGCTGACGACCGACGGCGCCCTGGTCCGCTCGACCACCGCCCCGGTCGTGCTCCCCGGGGTCGGTCACTTCGCCGCCGCCCGCGCCGAGCTGGACGCCCACGACCTCGCCGAGGCCCTGCGCGCGCGCCTGGACGCCGGCCTGCCGACGCTCGGGATCTGCCTCGGCATGCAGCTGTGCACGTCCGGCTCCGACGAGGGGCCGGGCGTGGCCGGCCTGGGCGCGGTGGAGGCCCACGCCCACGCCTTCCCCGAGGGGATCCGCAGTCCGCACCTGGGCTGGACCCGGGTCACGGCACCGGACGGCGCGCGCTTCTTGCGTGACGGATACGCCTGCTTTGCCCACAGCTACCGCCTGCTGAACGCACCGGCGCCCTGGCTTGCAGCGACCGCGGATCACGGCGGCCCCTTCGTCGCCGCGGTCGAGCGGGGTGACGTGCTGTTGTGCCAGTTCCACCCGGAGCTCTCGGGGTCCTGGGGGGCGGAGCTCCTCGATCGCTGGCTCGCCGCCGCGCGCGCCCGGGAGGTGGCCTGATGCCGACCCTGCGCATCGTTCCCTGCCTCGACGTCCGCGATGGTCGCGTGGTCAAGGGCATCCGCTTCCAGGGCCTGCGCGACGCGGGCGACCCGGTGGAGCAGGCCGCCCGCTACGCCCGTGACGGCGCCGACGAGCTGGTCATGCTGGACGTCTCCGCGACGCCGGAGGGGCGTGCCCACGGCCTCGAGACGGTCGCGGCCGTCCGCCAGGTGCTCCCGGTGCCGCTGACCTGCGGCGGCGGGGTGCGCTCGGTCGCCGACGCCCGCGCCCTGCTCGAGGCCGGTGCGGACAAGGTAGCCGTCAACACCGCCGCGGTCGCCCGCCCCGAGCTGCTGACCGAGCTGGCGGAGCGCTTCGGGGTGCAGTGCGTCGTGCTCGCCTGTGATGCGCGCCGCCGCGCACCCGACGACGAGCACCCCAGCGGCTTCGAGGTCGTCGTGCGCTCGGGCACCACCTCCGCCGGGCGCGACGTCATCGCCTGGTGCCAGGAGGCGACCGCGCGAGGTGCGGGGGAGATCCTGCTCACCAGCTGGGACCGGGACGGCACCCGCTCGGGCTACGATGTGGAGCTGCTGCGCGCGGTCCGGCAGGCGGTGTCGGTGCCCATCGTGGCCTCGGGAGGGGCCGCCCACGCCGGTCACCTGGCCGAGGCCGTGCAGGCAGGCGCTGACGCCGTGCTGGCGGCGTCGATCTTCCACGACGGCGAGTGGACCGTCACGGACGTGAAGGACGCCCTGGCAGCGCAGGGCGTGGAGGTGAGGACGTGATCGTCCCGAGCATCGACATCCAGGACGGCGCCGCGGTCCAGCTGGTCGGCGGCAAGGAGAAGGCACTGGACGGCGGGGACCCGCTCGAGGTCGCCCGCCGCTTCGCCATCGCCGGACCCCTCGCGGTCATCGATCTCGACGCCGCCATGGGCGTGGGGCACAACCGTGCGCTCATCGAGGCCCTCGTCCGGCGACACCGCTGCCGGGTCGGTGGAGGCATCCGCAGCGTAGACGACGCCCTGCACTGGCTCAACCTGGGCGCCGAGCAGGTGATCCTGGGCACGGCGGCGCGGCCGGAGATCCTGTCCCAGCTGCCGAAGGAACGCGTGATCGCCGCCTTGGACGCCGAGGATGGCGAGGTGGTGGTCGAGGGCTGGAAGACCCGCACCGGCACCACCATCGAAGAGCGCATGGTCGAGCTGGCGCCGTACGTGGGTGGCTTCCTGGTCACCTTCGTCGAGCGCGAGGGACGCCTCGGCGGCACCGACCTCGAGCGGGTGAAGCGCCTGGTCGAGCTCGCCGGGGACGCGAAGATCACCATCGCCGGCGGGGTCACGACCGCGGACGAGGTGAAGCGCCTCGATCGCCTCGGCTGCGACGCCCAGGTCGGCATGGCGCTCTACACCGGGCGCATGTCGCTGGGTGCGGCGCTGTGGGCCCCGCTGCGCACCGATCGCTCGGATGGGCTCGTCGCCACGGTCGTCACCGACGAGCACGGCGTGGCGCTGGGCCTGTGCTGGTCCAACCAGCAGTCCCTCGAGGCCGCGGTGGCGTCGGGACGGGGGATCTACTGGTCGCGCAAGCGCAAGGGCCTGTGGGTGAAGGGCGAGACCAGCGGGGCCACCCAGCGCCTCCTGCGGATCGACGCCGACTGCGATCGCGACGCGCTGCGTTTCACGGTCAGGCAGGAAGAACCTGGTTTCTGCCACCTCGACACCCGTACGTGCTGGGGGGCGGACCCCGGGCTCGGCGCCCTCGATCGGGTGCTCGCGTCCCGGCGCAAGGACGCGCCCACCGGCAGCTACACCCGGCGCCTGTTCGATGATCCCGCCCTGCTCGCGTCCAAGCTCCGCGAGGAGGTCGAGGAGCTGATCGCCGCGGACGCGCGCCCGGACGTGGTGCACGAGGTCGCCGACGTCGTGTACTTCGCCATGGTGTCGGCCGCGGCCCGCGGGGTGCGCCTCGACGACGTCACCGCCGAGCTCGACCGCCGCTCCCGCCGGATCACCCGCCGCCCGGGGGACGCGAAGGAGCCGCTCGAGCCCCAGCCCGAGCACCTGTCCATCCCCTACGAGGAGGACGATGACGACCCGGTCTCCGGCGGGGATCCGTTCCAGACGATGACGTCGAGCTTCCTGGATGTCATGGACGACGGCGATCGGGTGCTGCCGGTGAAGCTCGCCGAGGAGATCGGCCCGGTGCGGCGCTCCGCGGTCGACGGCAAGACGCTCACCGAGGCGGCCAAGCTGGTCGAGGAGGTGCGCGTCGGCGGCGAGGGGTCCCTGCGCGCGCTCGCCGTTCGCTTCGGCGACATCGAGGCCGGCGGTCCGCTGGTCCGGACCCGGGACGAGCTCCTGGCCGCGCTGAAGGGGCTCGACAAGGCGTCGCGTGGCGTGCTCGAGCGCACCGCCAGCCGGATCCGCGAGTTCGCCGAGGCGCGGATGCGCAGCACGACCGACACCAGCATGCCCATCGCCGGCGGTCGGGCGGGGGTGCGCCTGCAGCCGGTGCGCCGGGCGGGCTGCTATGCCCCGGGCGGTCGCTACCCCCTGCCGTCGAGCGTGCTCATGACCGCGATCACCGCCCGCGCGGCCGGGGTCGAGTCGGTCTGGGTGGCCTCGCCCCGGCCGGCCCAGGTGACGCTGGCGGCGGCGGCGCTGGCGGGGGCGGATGCGCTGCTCACGGTCGGCGGCGCCCAGGCGATCGCGGCGATGGCGTACGGGGCCGGTCCCGTGCCCGCCTGCGACGCGATCGTGGGTCCGGGAAACCGCTGGGTCACCGCCGCAAAACAGCTGGTGGCAGGCCAGGTCGCCATCGACATGCTGGCCGGTCCCTCGGAGCTGGTCGTGATCGCCGATCCGACCGCGGATCCCGATCGGGTGGCGGCGGACCTGCTCGCCCAGGCCGAGCACGATCCCGACGCCGTGCCCATGCTCGTGTGCACGACCGCGCAGATGTCGGTCCTGGTCGACCTGTCCATCCAGGACCAGCTCGAGACCCTGCCCACGGCCGAGACGGCGAGCCGGGCGCTGGCCAACGGCTTCTCGGTCGTGGTCAGCGATCTCGGCCAGGCTGCGGAGCTGGTGAACCGCATCGCGCCCGAGCACCTGGCCCTGCACGTGCGCGACCCCCAGGAGATCCGCGATCGGCTGCGTCACTACGGCGCGCTCTTCGTCGGGGAGGGGGCCGCCGAGGTGCTCGGTGACTACGGCGCCGGACCGAACCACGTCCTGCCGACCGGCGGCACCGCCCGCTCCTTTGGCGCGCTGGACGTGCTCACCTTCCTGCGTCCCCAGGGCTGGCTGCAGATCGACGATCCCCTCACCGCGAGCGCTCAGGCCCAGGACGCGGCCGCGCTGGCCCGCCTGGAAGGCCTCGAGGCGCACGCCCGGGCCGCCGAGCGGCGGATCGTCAAGGGGTAGAGGCGGTCAGGAGGGCTCGCCCTGCAGGGCCTCCAGCTCGTTGGGGTCGTGGGCGCAGAAGACGCGCAGCTCGGGGTCGTCGCGGATGACCTCGGCCAGGCGCGCGTGGTTGTCGCGGACCCGGGCCCAGTCGTGGGCGGCCAGGCGCTCGAAGGTCGAAAATCCTGGGGGAACGGGACTGCTCGTGACCGTGCCCCGGTGGAAGTAGGCGTCGCCGGCGTGGAGCAGCCAGCCGTCTGCGGTGCGCACGGCGACGCAGGCGTGGCCCCGGGTGTGACCGGACAGGGGCACGAGGAGCACGTCGCCATCGAGTCCGTCGACCTCCTGGACCGCGGGGAAGCCGTGCCAGGCCTCGCCGGTGGGGGCATAGGGGACCCAGTGCTGCACGGCCTGCACGTGGGCGCGCCGGTAGCGGATCCGCTCCCGGGACGAGGGTGCCCGGGCGGCCTCCAGCTCGGGGGTCAGCAGGTGCACCTTCGCCTGGGGGACGTCGCCGATGCCGCCGGCGTGGTCGAGGTCGAAGTGGGTGAGCACGACGTGGCGCACGTCGGCCGGGTCCAGGCCCAGGCGGGTGATCTCGCCCACGGCGGCGCCCTCGTCGGTGGTCGGAAAGGCGCCCAGGACGCCGAAGAAGCCGAGCTGGTCCATGCGGTTGCGCCGGTCCGCCAGCCCCACGCCGGTGTCGACGAGCACGAGGCCTTGGGACGTGGTCTCGAGCAGGAGCACGTGCGAGCACATGCGGGCCTTGTCACCCCACATCGCCTTGCCTCCGACCGGGCAGAGGGTGCAGCAGTCCAGGTGGTGGATGGCGGTGATCATGCGGCCCTCCTCGCGCGCGCCTGGCGGGCTAGTCCCGGGGCGTGCAACACGACGGCCTGTACTTCCTCCCGCTCGGCGGCACCGGCGAGATCGGGATGAACCTCAACCTCTACCACCACGCCGGGCGGTGGCTCGCCGTCGACTGTGGCGTCATGTTTGGCCGGACGGAGCTGACGCAGTTTGCGCTGCACCCGGACGCCTCGTTCATCGCCGAGCGCCGCGACGCGCTGGACGGCCTCGTCATCACCCATGCCCACCAGGACCACGTGGGCGCCGTGCGCGACCTGTGGCCCCAGCTGCGCTGTCCGGTCTACGCCACCCGCTTCACGGTCGAGATGCTGCGCAGCAACCTGCGAGAGGTCGGGCTGCACGGAAAGGTCCCCCTGCGGGTGATCGAGGATGATGCTCGGTTCTCGGTCGGACCCTTCGACCTGCAGCGGGTGCCGATGACCCACAGCACGGTCGAGATGGCCGGGCTCGTCATCCGCACCGCCGCTGGCACGATCTTCCACACCGGCGACTTCAAGCTCGACCCGGAGCCGGTCGAGGGGCGGACCACCGACGCGCGGACCCTGCGGGGCCTCGCCGACCAGCGCGTGCTCGCCTGCATCAGCGACTCGACCAACGCCCACGAGGAGGGCTGGACCCGCTCCGAGGGCGAGGTGGCGACGGGCCTGCGCGAGGTGCTGGGCGCCGCCGAGCAGCGGATCGCGGTCGCCCTGTTCTCCAGCAACGTCGCCCGGGTGCACACGCTCATGCGCCTCGCCCACGAGCTGGAGCGCGAGGTGGTGCTGCTCGGTCGCTCGCTCGAGCGCACGGTCGGATCCGCCCGAGCCGCCGGCTACCTGAAGGGCCTTCCGAGCCCGGTGGAGGCCCGGGAGTACGGCTTCCTCCCGAGAGATCGGGTCCTGCTCCTCTGCACGGGGTCCCAGGGAGAGCCGCGTGCCGGACTGACCCGCATGGCCGAGGACAGCCGCCGCGACGTGTATCTGGAGGACGGCGACACGGTGGTCTTCAGCGCCCGCAAGATCCCCGGAAACGAGCTCTTCGTCGAGCGGGTCCAGCGCATGCTCACCGAGCGCGGCATCCATGTAGTCACCGCCGACGACGCCTTCGTGCACACGAGCGGCCACCCCCGCCGCGCGGAGCTGCGCACGCTCTACGACTGGATCCGCCCCGAGGCGGTCGTGCCGGTGCACGGCACCCCGATGCACCTGGCCGCCCACGCGGGGCTTGCGCGGGAGATGGGGCTTCAGTCCTATGAGATCCGCAATGGCCACATCCTGCGGCTGGCGCCCGGACCGATGGGGGTGGTGGGGAGCGTGCCGGTGGGGAGGGTGCGGCGGGAGGAGCAGAGGCGGGGTGGGAAGAGGCGGTAGGAGCTGCGGGATGGGGGAGTGGCGGGTCGACGATCTGCTGGCGAAGGTCGCGTTGCTGCGGGCAGGATCGCGGCGGGGCGACGATCTGCTGGCGGGGGTCGCGTTGCTGCGGGCGGGGGAGTGGC
>CALATR010000430.1 GCA_937891875.1 uncultured Pseudomonadota bacterium
CCTCTCCCCGTCCGTCGCCCCGTCGAGCCCGTCAGGGAGCGGGCTGACCGAATCCGGCCCCACGGTGGGCGTCCCCGCGACGCCGTCCCACGTCGCGGCGTCCCACCCGCCGACCACGTCGGCCTGCGCGGTCCCGAGCACCTTGAGCATCGCCAGCACGGTGGGCGCGTGGCCGAGACCGAGCGTCCCGAGCCGGACGAGCCGCCTCGCCTCGTCGGCTTTCGCGGCCGACCAGTTCAGGCCGGCCGGGTCGGTGACCTGCGCCCAGAACGCCTCGTCCGTTCCGTCGAAGCCGGCGTACAGCTCGCAGAACTGGGTGATCTCCGGGTCGGTGAGCGCCTGGGGCTGCGAAAGCGTCTGCGAGGTTCGCAGGATCTCGCCCAGCGCGTCGTCGTTCCCGTCGTCGAGCGCGCGGCCGACCGCCTCGACGAGCCTGTCGAGCACGTCCTGGACAACCACGCCGAGCCCGATGACGTTGGCGGTCTTCGCCCGCCCGAGCGCCGCCGCCACGAGCGAGGGCGGGCGCGCGAGAATCTCCTTCGCCGTCTTCGGAAAGCCCTCGTGCAGCAGCCCGTAGAGGGGCTCCGGGCCGACGATGGAGCCCGGGGCGCTCAGCGCCTGGTCGAGACGCTCGGCCAGCACGCGGTCGGCGATCCGGTCGAGGCTCCACTTCGTCCGGCCAGCCGTCCACGCCGCCTTGCGCACGTCCATGCCAACGAGCGCGCCGGGCAGGCCGGGATCGGGGTGCGACGGAGCGCCGGGGAAGATCACCTTCGAGAGATCGAGCGTGAGCCGGGAGAACTCCGAGGGACCCCGCAGCGCCTCGTCGCAGACCGAGACGTGGAAGCGCAGCGCGCCGCCCGCGTAGCCGTAGCGGACCTTGGATGCCCCCACCAGGCGCGGCGGGCTGCCCGGCTGGAACACCTTCACGTAGAGGTCCCGATTCGGTGGCGTGGTCACCGGGCCGATGCTGAACCACCCCTCGGCCTGTGTCTGGACCGGGCCGACGAGCTGAGACTCGCCGTTGAAGGTCACCTCCCACAGGAAGACGTCGAGCCCGACCAGGGCCGTGCCGTCGGCATGGCGGACGAGGCCGTGGACGTTGTCGGTGTCGATGTTGACCCCGGGCGGCGGCGTCTCGTCCGGCACCGCGCACGTCTCGGGCCAGGTCACGCAGACCACGAGGTTCTTCGCTTCCGTCGCAACCGACCACCGCACGTCGCCGTGCGCCTCCAGTTCGACGACGCCATCGAAGACCTTCAGCTCGTAGACCCCGGAGGTGTCGTCGGCGGAGAGCCCGGAGACCTCGATGGAGAAGCGACCCCCCTTGTCCGTCGTCGCCTCTGCGAGGGCGACGGAGCCGCGGCCCTTCTCCGTGACCAGGCGGACCCGGAGCCCGGCTTGGGGCGTTGCGGCCCCCTCCTCGACGACAATCCCCGACACGCAACGACAGATGGGCATGCCAACTCCGACGTGACGCGAAGCTATCACGGGCGGTGCGGCTGCGCGTGACAACCGCGGGGCTCCCTGGTGACTTCAGCGCACGACCGCCCCGCGAGAAGCCGACGATGCACTCCTCCAGGTGAGGCATCATCCCGGAACGTCGCCCGGACCCTGCTGCCTCCCTGGGCCTCCTGGCCCCTCGGTCCCTGAACGCATCCAGGGGTTCGCGCGCCAGCCCAGGGACGGAGCGACGCGCCGGCTTCGGGCGGCGCTGTTGACCGTGCGCTTCCCCGCCGTCAATCATTCCCGCATTGCTGGCCTATTCCCTGTGAATATTCCCCTGCGCCTCGGCCGAGCGCGATCCGAAGCCGCACCGGAGGCGCGAGGATCGCGGTCTGGACCTGCTTCACCGCGTGGAGCCCGGCATTCCTGCTGCGCTTCCCGCCGGAATATTTCGCCTGGGAAGCTGGAATGATCGGCGTATTCCCTTGGAATGTACGGAATGCTGCGCTTCGGCCTGGCGCACGCGCACGCCTACGGCCGAGGCTACGCCGCCCCGCGCTCACCCGCGAGCAGCCCCGCCAGCGCGTCGTTCAGCGCCTGGCCAAGCGCCGCGCCGCGACGGTTCTCGGCCTTGGACACGGTGCCCTGGCGCACGCCGAGGAGGTCTGCGGCGGCCTGCTGCGTGAGGCCCCGACGCTTCCTCCAGTCGGCGAGGTCGACCCCGGTGAGTCCCGCGGGTTCGGTGCCGGCTGGACGGGAGCGAACGGGCACGGGCTCGTCCGCGCCGGCGTCCTCGTCCTCGTCATCGGGGGCTGCGGGCACCTCGAACGCCTTCCAGCCGGTCTCCGTAGCCGGGGCCTCTTCGGCGGGATCGGCCTCGTCGCCGTCGTCCACGAGTTCCGGGTTGTCGTCAGGCACCCACCGGGGCGGCTCGGGTGCGGCGGGCACGCGCTCCGGTGCGGCCCTGCGGGCTTCCTGGGCTCGCCGCTCGGCCGACCGACGCTCGGCTCGGGCGCGTGCCTCGGCGCGCTCCCGGGCCGCCCTGCGCTCGGCATCGCGGCGCTGGCGTTCGGCCTCCATCTCACGGGCCACCTTGCGCTCCTCCTCCCGCTGACGCCGGGCCTGTTCCTGCTCCCACGCCTCCCGGCGCTGGCGGGCGAGTTCGGCGCGCTCCTGTTCCCGACGCCGCTCGCGCTCGACGAGCTTGCGGGACCGTTCCTCCTGGCGCTGCCGCTCCTCGCGCCGCTCCTTCATCGCCAGGGCCTCCTCGGCGATGGCGGCCAGGGCCTCGCGCTGGGCCTGGGCCAGTTCGTCGTCGCCCTCGATGTCGAGCCACGCCTGGACGGCCGACAGGGCGATCTCGTCCTCGTCGCCCTCGTCGTCGTCCTTGTTGCTGTCGTCCTCGCCCTCGGGCTCCTCGTCGTCCCACTCGTCACGGTCGCGCATGGTGGTCTCCTGTCAGCGCCGCCGCTTCTTCTTCGGCGGCTCGGGTTCGGGCTCGGCGCGGAGGTCCACGAGCCAGTCGTCCACGACGCGAGCCACGATGCGGTCCAGGGTCGCCACCTCCACGCTCTCCTGGCCCTCCGGGCGCTCGGACTTGCCCACCACTACCCGCAGCCCCCGCCGCATGGCCTCCTTGACGACGTAGGCGGTCAGCGTCACCAGGTCGCCGTGCTCCGCGAGCAGGCCCCCGGCGACGTACACCTCCTCCAGCTCGAAGATGTTGTCGATGGTGGCGGTGTTCCGGCCGGACTCGATGCGGGCCAGCAGGCTGCGATCCCAGGTGAGCCGCCCGGCGAGGGCCGCCTGGGACGAACCGAGTTCCTGGCGCAGCATGGCGATGATCCGGCCGGTGATGGTGGTCAGCTCGACGGCATTCGGGATGGTCATGGGCTCCTCGCAGCCAGGGTAGAATATACACACATGGGTTTGACAAACACAAGAACGACCGTGTAGATTCTACCTGAGCGGTCGCCGTGCGACAGGGCGTTTCCCCGCTCTCGGAGTCCCGGTTCAAGAAGGCGCTCGCAAAACCATGGGCGTTACGTCAACTTGTCCGGGTCCACAGGAGACCCCGTGCAGACTACCCCCGCCATCGACCACGAGGCCCGGCCACTCGCCTGCTTCAACCACCTCTACCGGGACCTGCCCCGGCTGTTCGCCACGGGCGGCACCCAGGCCGAGGTCGACGCCCTGTTCGGGGGCCTCTCGCCCGCGCTACAAGGCGCGCTCGGCGTCACCCCCGGCGCGAGCGTGGGCCTGCGGCTGTTCGCCGAGCCCTGGGGCTGGGCTCCCGAGGCCGGGCCCCCCGTGGACGTGGACCGGGCAGCCCTGGCCCTCGACGTTGCCGCGCCCTGCTTCACCTTCGGCGAGTGGTCGGGCGTCCTGCTGGTCCCCGATGGGGACGGCGGCTGGCAGCGGTGGAGCCCGGTGGACGGCCCCGCCCCCAAGCCCGCCGACGGCCACATGCGCGTGCTCGTCGCGCTGTCCCGCGAAGCCGGTGACCAGCCCACGCTCTGCCGCTTCCGCGAGGTCTACGGGCGCGACAGGGGGTTCGACGCTCCGCTCTACAAGCCCTCGGTCAGCCTCGCGCCGGCGTCGCCGTCCGAGTCGCACCACCTGATGATCACCCTGCGGTCGCTGCTGGCGACCGGGAAGGCGGCATGATGAACGCGCACCTCCCCCGCTTCGTCGAGTACGGCCGCGTCAGCTCCGCGAGCCAGGAGCGCCGCCAGACCCAGGAGGGCCAGGTCGTCGCCCTGGAGCGCCTGCGCGCATCGCGTCCGGGTATCCCCGTCCTCGCTGAGCCAGTGTTCGAGCCCCGGCACGTCTCCGCGATGGAGGTACCCCTATCCGAGCGCTCCGAGTGGACGCGCGTGGTCGAGCCGCTGATCCGCGCTGGAGCGGTCGACGAGGTGCGCGTCGCCGAGTTCAACCGCCTCGTCCGTGAGCAGGGCCTCGACGACGCCGCGCACCTGATGGGACTCATGCGCGAGCACCCCTTCGTCGTGGTGGACGGCTCGGGGGGCATCCACGCCGCGTCCGACTTCGGGCGCAAGGTGGCGCTGGCGATCAAGTGCCTGATGGGCGGCGAGGAGTGGCGGGACATCCGCGACAAGACCACGAACGGACGGATCAAGGCCCTGCGCCGGGGTCAACCCGGCAGCGGCCCCGGTCCGACCGGCCTCATGCACCGCAAGGGCGAGGGCTGGAGCATCGACGAGAAGTGGGCACCCGTGATCCGGCGGATCTACGACCTGTGCATCGAGGGTGTGCCGCTCAAGGGCATCTCCGACGTGCTCAACGGCGAGGGCGTGGCGCCACCGCGGGGCAAGGGATGGAACTTCACCTTCGTCCGCAAGGTGCTGCGAAACCCCGCCTACAAGGGCGAGCTGCACCAGAAGCTGCAAGGCGTGGACTACACGCTGCCCGTGCCGCCCATCGTCGACGAAGACACCTGGGATGCCGCCCAGGCGGCCCTTGACGCCCGTCGCCACGTCCCCATCCGCGAGCGATACCAGACCGAGGCTCTGTGCCGGACGCTGGCTCGCTGCGGCACCTGCGACCGCCGCATGTATGTCCAGGGCGGCGGGGCACCGGGCGGACGGGCCCGGCACACGCGCTACTACTGCCCCGACTGCAAGGGCGCCCCCTACCACCGCGCCGACCTCGTGGATCTGGCCGTGTGGCAGGCGATCTCCAAGGCGCTCCTCGACGCCGACGGCCTGCTCGTCGCCGTGGCGACCCCCGACTCGAGCGCCGGCGAGAGCGCCGCCGAGGCCGAGCTGTCTGAGGTCCGCGAGCACCTGGCCCGCAACGAACGCAAGGTGGCGGGCCTGACCGCCCGGTGGAAGCGCGATGCTCTCACTGACGCCGATTTCGACCGCGAGTTGGACGCGCTCAAGGCGGAGCGGGACGCGCTCATGCGGCGGGAGAAGGTGGCGAGCAGGGCCATCGAAGCCGCGCACCGGACCCGCCAACAGCAGGCGACCCTGGCGAGCACCCTGGCGACCCTTCGGAGCCGCATTGCGGGCGCGGACTACGCGACCCGGCGGGCCATCGTCGAGGCGGTGGTGCCGCTGGAGACGGGGAGCATCCGGCTGAACACGGACTACTCCTTCTCCATCCACGGCGTGCTGCCGGTGATCTCCAGTGCGCCCGTGGCCGGGAGTGATCCGGGGGGCAGCGAACCGGAGGAAACACCGATTGAACCTCTGCACGCTGTTGTCGTGAAAGACTCCACGGAGTCTGGGCCTCGTCGACGATGAGCAGGTCCACGCCGATGTCGTCCCAGGCGATCCCGGGGTCGTACTCCCAGGTCTCGGGGATCTCCATCATCTCGGCGA
>CALATR010000431.1 GCA_937891875.1 uncultured Pseudomonadota bacterium
CCGCCGCTCGACATCGTGGACGGCGCCGCGCGCATCCTGGACCCGATCTTCGACGGGCTGAACACGGGCACGCACGTCTGGGGGCAGTTCCTGAAGGACTACAAGGTCACGGACTGGTAGGGGCTGAGGGGCTCTGGCTGGTGCGGCCCGCTCTTCAGCGTCTGCTCCAGCTCCTCCGGGGTCATGCGTCAGGACAGCAGTGGGCCTGATGGGCCACTCCGGGGTCGTGATGCTCCTCCTCGACCGGACGACCTCCACACCGCCGTCGCCCACGCCTCCGCCTCACTCCCCGCCCGCCAACATGGCAAGCCCCCTCCCCCGCGCTACGCGTCTCCCCAGCCTCGCGGAGCCGCCATGCACTACGACATCTTCTTCTCCATCTCCCAGACCCCGGTCGACGGATACACGCCTTCCGAGGCGGAGATGTTCCGCAATTTCTTCCACCAGGTCCAGGCCGCGGATCGCCTGGGCTTCGGCACGGCCTGGCTGGCGGAGTCGCACCTGTCCAGCGAGGTCCAGAAGACCCACCAGCGCCCGGTGATCCCCCACTGGAAGGGTGAGGTCGGGCTCAACGTGGACTTCCTGCAGCTCGCCAACCACGTGTTCCAGCGCACCGAGCGCATCGAGTGTGGCTCGGCGATCATGAACATCCTGACCATGGGTGGACCCATTGCCGCGGCGGAGCGGGTGGCGGCGTTCGCCGGCCTGCACGGCCTGGACGAGGGCGAGAAGCGCAGGATCCACGTGGGCTTTGCGGCGGGTCGCTTCGACTTCATGAACCGGGCGGCGGGAGTGCTGCCGCGCACGCCGGTGGAGGAGGCCGCGGGTCGGGCGTGGAAGGGGCGCGTCTTTGCCGAGGCGGCCGAGATCTTCGTGCGCCTGCTCCAGGGCGAGACCCTGTCCAGCGACGACGTCACCTCGCCGGCCCCGTTCACCCGCGCCGACTTCCGCAGCGACGCCGACTGGGCCCGCATCCAGGAGGCCGCCGGTCACGAGGCGGACAGCTACGCCATCGAGCGCTTCTGGACCTTCGAGCCGCTCAAGATCATCCCCCAGGACTGGCGCCGCGAACTGGTTCAGCTGGTCATCGGCTCCCACGATCCCCGCCAGCAGGAGATCGTCAACCAGTGGGCCCCGGTCCAGGTGTTCAACCTGTCGATCACCCGCGAGGACGTGATCGAGGACACCCACCGCAGGCTCGCGGCGGCCTACCACCCGGACGGCGGTGCGTGGGAGCGCGGCCACATGCCGCGTACGACCTTCGTCTTCCTCAACGAGCAGGACGGCCTGTCCGCCGAGGAGCGCTCCGCCGCCGCACATGAGGAGGCCAAGGCTGCGCTCGGCGCCTACTGGACCGCGCTCGAGGGCACCCTGGACCCGGCCAAGGTCGAGCGCGCCGCCACCAACGCGCTGATCGGCAACGCCGACGAGGTCGCGCGCCAGATGGTCGAGCGCTTCCACCCCCAGGACCGCCTGATGCTGTGGTTCGACTTCTTCAACCACGACAGTGAGAGGGTGGTGCAGAACATGGAGCGCTTCATGGATCGGGTCGCGCCGCGGGTGAAGCAGCTCATCGGATGAGCCTGCCGCGCAATAGCGTCCGCCGCCGCACGTATGCTGCACGAGCCCTGGAGGAACCATGACCCTCGTGCGCATCATCCTCGCGCTGTTCCTGCCCCCCGTCGCCGTCTTCCTCACCGTCGGCCTGGGCATGCACTTCTGGCTGTCCCTGGTGCTGACCTTCTTCGGCTGGCTGCCGGGCGTCGTGCACGCGTTCTACGTCATCGGCGTGCACGATGGAAAGCGAGGCTGAACGCCGATCTCGGCGCGGCCCCTGAAGTGGTGGATCAGAGGTCCAGGACCGCCAGCGCCCGACGCAGATCCTCGGCGGAGAAGGGCTTGCGCAGCACCGCGGCGACCCGCCGGGTCAACGCCTCGGGCAGCGCGCGCTCCACGTGGCCGGTCATGCCGATCAGCACCGCGTCCGTGCCGCTGTCGGCCAGCCGGGTGAGCACCTCCTCGCCGTCCATGTCGGGCATGGTGAGATCGACCAGCACGGCATCGAAGGAGCCGGCGGCGAAGGTCTGCAGACCCTCGACCCCGCCGCCCGCGGTCTGCACCCGGTAGCCGTCACACTCGAGCATCCGGGTGGTCGCCCGCAGCACCATGGGCTGGTCGTCGATGACCAGCACGCGGTGCACCGTCACGCCGATCCGGGGCTGCGCCGGTCCTTCGACGCCTTCCTCCACAGGCTCGTCAGCGAGCGGCAGCCAGATCCGGATGTCCCCGCTGCCTTCGGCGCTGTCGAGGACCTCGATGTCGCCGCCGTGATCCTCCATCGTCTTGAAGATCATGCCGTACTGGATGCCTTCCCCGAAGTTCTCGCCGCCGGGGGAGGCAAAGGCGAGCGC
>CALATR010000432.1 GCA_937891875.1 uncultured Pseudomonadota bacterium
CGCCCGCGTCGAACACGACCCGGGCCACCTCGTCGAAGGAGAAGGACGCCGGACCGTCGAGGGACTCGGGGGTGGAGGGGGTGCCGCCGCGCACGGCCGCGGTCGTGGCGTCCAGGGCCCAGGTGGTGCCGCTGGTGTTCACCGCGATGAACAGGTTGCCGCCGTTGGCGATCCACAGCGCCGGCGCGCCGGTGTTCCCGTCGAGGCCCGCCCAGGTGCTGGTGATGGGCGTCGAGAACGTGCTGGCCGGGATGGACGGGCCGGACGGGTCCACCACCACGTCTCCGGTGCCCAGATCCCAGCGCAGCAGGCCATCATCGAGCACCCACATGCGCCAGGTGGCATCGGACCAGGTCAGGGTCCAGGTCTCGTTCAGGAGGATGGACGCGTCGTTGACCAGCGTGGCGGACAGGGAGGCGTTGCTGCCGCTGCCGTCGACGTCATCGAAGTCACCCTCCACCAACCGCGCCGAGCCCGACAGCACCGCCGGCTCGATCGGGGTGGCGTGGGTGTCGAGCACCGCCATGTAGCGCTCGTTGAGGTGGGTGACGTAGGCCTGCTCGCCGGCCACGACCACGTGCATCGGGTCCGAGCCGACGGTGACCGTGCCGCCCCCGGACCAGGGGACCGGCGCGGCGGCATCGGTCAGATCCACGACGTGCACGAGGTCGTCGACGTCGGTGGTGATTGCGCCCCGGCTGAAGCGCGCGGGCACCAGGGCGAGCGGGGTCCCGTCCTCCCGGTCCAGCACGAGACCGATCTGGCCAAGGTAGCGGGAGCCGCCGAGGGTCGTCGCCGCTGCGGGAACCTGGTCCATCGGGATGCGGGGTCCGGCGGACAGGTCGAGCCCTTCCCAGTCGATGACCAGCAGGCTCCCGGACGCGAAGTTGTTGTAGGGGTCGCCATTCGAGACGAGCAGCTTCATGCGGCCGTCGAGGTCGACGAACCGGATGTCGGTCGGGCCCGCGAGGCAGGTACCGATCCCGGCCTCGCCGAAGGTCCAGGAGCCGCTCGGGGGGATCGCGCAGTCGCCGAGAGCCGGACCGCTGGGCTGTGCCTGCAGGCACCCGGCGAGTGCCAGTGCGACAGCGAAGCGAGCTCCTCGAACCACCATGCCTCCCGATGCGGACGCGCGCGCGACCGTGCCGTGACCGCGTCGACCGTGGCGCCGACCCGGAGATCCGCCGCACGCTATCCGGTGTCGGAGGGGGCGTCATCACCCCAGACCCAAGGTGACGTCTTCGGTTGATCCGTCAACGCCGCTCAGGACAGGTCGAGCAGGACCTCCGCCCGGTCCAGGTGACCCTGCAGCTCGGCCAGGTGCGGGCCGGGCACGCCCTCGCGCTCGACCACGAGGCGCCGGCGTAGGATCCGCCTCAAACCTGCTAGATTGCGGGTCCGAACACACAGGCCCATGGCCTGGTTCCACGCCTGCACCGCAGCGAGCCGATCGCCGTTGGCGGCCCCGAGGTCGCCCTGCATCTGGGCGCACAACAGCAGTCCGCGCAGGCTGCCGGCGGAGCGGAAACCCTCCTGGGCCTCGGCGAGCGCACCCTCCGCCTGGTGGCGCCGGCCGCGACGCAGGGCCAGCTCGGCGCGGCGCCAGGCAATGGCGGCGTTGGCGAGCGGGGACGAGCCGGCTTCGGCGTCGGCCTGCTCGAGGTGCTCGGCCGCCTCGGTGAACGCGCGCTCGGCCATCGCGACCGCGGCCAGCCCGACCCGGATGAACGCGCGCTCCCGCTCGGCCCCCTCGACCCCGTCGAGGGTGACCAGCGCCTCCTCGTACAGGGCCCGCGCGCCGAGCCCCTCGCCGGCCTGAGCCGCCAGGTTGCCGTTGATCCGAAGCACGTCGGCGAGGCAGCGGCGATCAGGGGAGCGGGCGAGCTCGGAGCGGGCGAGGGCGATCCAGCGCTGGGCGCGGGCGCGCTCTCCCCGGGCGACCCAGGCATCGGCGCAGCGACGTGCGAGCGCGGTGCGGACCGAGACGCCGGCGGCCCCGTGGAGCTCGGCGGCGGCGGACAGGTGGGCCTCGTGGGCGAGGTCGTCGCTGCCCTGGATGAGGAGCGCGTCCCCCTCGACCCAGCGCAGGAGCCCTCGGGCGGCGGCGGGCAGGCGATCTCCCAGGGCCTGGCGCACGAGATCGAGGGCGTCGGACGCCTGGAATGCGCGCAGGTGGACCCGGGCCGCGGCCGCGGCGGCGAGGGCGCGCAGGGTCGGCTCGTCGACCAGGCGGGCCGCGGCGCGGAGCACCCGCAGGTTGAGCGGATCGGTGTGCACCATGTGATCGCAGGCGATCTGGTGGAGCACGTCCGCGTACTCGTCGACCGTCCGCGCGAGGGCGACCAGGCTTGGCTGGGCATCCCGTCCGAGGGCCTCGCGCAGGGCGCGGCGGGCCCGGACGTGGTCGTCGACGTGCACGACGCCGATCCCGCGGGCGGGGCTCTCCTGGGCCGGGACCGCGGTGGCCAGGTCGACCAGGGCGTCGAGGCCGGCGATCCGCTGCAGCAGGGTGTCGGCCCAGTTCTCGATGGGCTCGAGGTTCTCCGGCAGGCAGGCGAGCAGGGGGCGGCCGCGGCAGGCCGCGACGTCGCGGCTCGGGGGGGCGAGCTCTCCGATGATGGTGTCGGAGAGAGGTGGCACGGGTACGGCGTGGCCGAGGACCGGCTCCCGTCCGGTGAGGATCCAGGTGGCGCCGGGCGCGAGGCTGACCACGCGGGAGACCTCGTCCGCGGCGAGATCGGCATCGTCGAGCAGCACGACGGTGCCGGGTCGGGCGAGGGCGTCGAGCACGCTGGTCTCGTCGCCGGGCAGCGCGCTGTCGAGGGAGCGGCCGATGGACAGCACCAGGTCGGGGCGGCTGGCGAGGGCGTCCACGACGATGCAGGCCAGGTGCTCGCACTCACCGGCCTCGACGAGGGCGGCGATGAGTGCGCCGGCGGTGCACGTGGCGCCCGCGCCGGCGGGGCCGACCAGGGTGACCGGTCCTTCGAGGAGCAGGGAGCGCGCCTGCTGCAGGGTGGCGTCCCGTCCGAGCAGCTCGGCGGGGGGTGCACACCACGAGGGGATCGTCGTCACGCACGCTCCTTGAGGGGGCAGGAGACCGAGGTTACCGCACCGGCCACCCCGGAGACCTCCATGGAACTGAAGACCGTCGCGGTCGTGGGCGCCGGCCAGATGGGCAACGGCATCGCACACGTCGCTGCAGCTACCGGCTACGACGTCATCCTGCAGGACATCGGCCAGGCCCAGCTGGACCGTGCCCTGGCGACCATCGAGAAGAACCTCGGCCGCATGGTCAAGAAGGAGCGCATGACCCAGGCGGAGGCGGACGCGACCATGGGGCGCATCCGCACGACCACGCTGACCGCGGACGTCGCACCCGCCCAGCTGGTCATCGAGGCGGCGACCGAGAACGTCGGTCTGAAGATGAAGATCTTCGAGGGGCTCGACAAGGCCGCCAGCCCCGGCGCCATCCTGGCGACCAACACCTCCAGCATCTCCATCACGAAGATCGCGGCAGTGACCAGCCGGCCGGAGAGCGTCATCGGCATGCACTTCATGAACCCGGTCCCGGTCATGAAGCTGGTGGAGATCATCCGCGGCCTGCAGACCAGCGACGCCACCTACGAGGCGGTCAACGCGGCGGCCGAGCGCATGGGCAAGACCACGGTCCTGGCCAGCAAGGACATGCCGGGCTTCATCGTCAACCGCATCCTGATGCCGTACATCAACGAGGCGGTCTACGCCCTGTACGAGGGCATCGGCACGGTCGAGGACATCGACACTGGCATGAAGCTGGGCACGAACGTCCCGATGGGCCCGCTGACGCTGGCGGACTTCATCGGCCTGGACACCTGTCTGGCGATCATGCACGTGCTGCACGACGGCATGGGCGGCGACAGCAAGTACCGGCCGTGTCCGCTGCTCACGAAGTACGTGGAGGCGGGCTGGCTCGGAAGGAAGTCGGGCCGCGGGTTCTACCAGTACTGATCGGCTGTGGTGGTCCGGAGTTTCGAGTCTCGAGTTCCGGGTCACCACGGGCGTCCGCCAGCGGAGGGGAGGGCGGAGAAGCGTCGCGTGGCTTCGGGCAGGGGAGTGGCGGGTCGGTCTCCAGTCTCCAGTCTCCAGTCTCCAGTCCAGCGGCGATGACGGCGCGAGAAACGCAGTTGTGCCGCACGCATCGTCTGGGTGAAAGCGGCAACCCGCGCGAGCCTACTGTCGTTCTGACGGATTCCAGAGCCATCACGGATTGCGACCACGGCTCCTGGCCTCGCCACTGCCTGGCCGGCCGAAGCTGGAGACTGGTGACTGGAGACCGGCCCGCCACGACAACCTGAGCCACACGAGCCACCGACCAAGGCCTGCGGATCCCCCACCCCCGCTCTTGATCGCCAGCACATCCCCGACCACCCTCTCCCCACACGCCAGCGGCCACTCGAACCTCGAACCTGCGACTCCCGGAGCCCCCCATGCCCCTCGTCCGCCTCGATCTCCACGACACCGTCGCTCTCGTCACCATCGACCGCCCCAAGGTCAACGCCCTGAACCTCGCCGTGCTCCAGGAGCTCGACGCAGTCATCTCCGAGATCGCCGCCAACGAGGCCATCCGCGCGGTCGTGCTCACCGGTGCCGGGCGGTTCTTCGTGGCCGGCGCGGACATCGCCGCCATGAAGGAGTTCACCGCGATCGAGGCCGAGACCTTCGCCGGCATGGGCCAGGAGGTGCTGAACCGCCTCGCCGGACTTGCCGCCCCGGTGATCGCGGCGGTGAACGGCATGGCGCTCGGCGGGGGCTGCGAGCTCGCGATGGCGTGCGACATCGTGCTGGCCGGGGAGAAGGCCGTGTTTGGCCAGCCCGAGGTCAAGCTCGGCGTCATCCCGGGCTTCGGCGGCACCCAGCGCCTGGTCCGCCGGGTCGGGGTCACCAAGGCCCTCGACCTGTGCCTCACCGGGCGCACGGTGGGTGCGGACGAGGCCGTCGCCATGGGCCTCGCCGCGCGCAAGGTCGAGGGGGACGTGGTCGAGGCCGCCATGCAGGCCGCCCGCGAGATCGCCGGCATGGGTCCGGTCGCCATCCGTCTGTGCAAGCGCGCCATCCACGAGAACGCCGACGCCGATCTGGCGACCGGGCTGGCGGCGGAGCGCACCCTGTTCGGCCTGTGCTTCGCGACCGCGGACCAGACCGAGGGCATGGCCGCCTTCCTCGAGAAGCGGGCGGCGGACTTCACCGGCCGCTGATCGAGTGTGCGACGAGCTGGTCGACGAGTCCCGCCACCCGGTGCTGCGCGGATTCGCCAGCCGTGTTCCGCGGGTTAGGCGTTCTGACTGAACGGTCATTCACTCACCCCGGAGTCGACATGTTCGAGCTCAGCGAGGACGTCCAGCAGATCCAGGATCTGGCCCGCGACTTCGCCCGCAACGAGATCCTCCCTGGCGCGGCCGAGCGCGACCGCAGCCACGAGTTCCCCGCCGCCCTGCTCGCCCAGCTGGCGGAGATGGGCTTCCTCGGCATGTTCATCCCCGAGGAGTACGGTGGCACCGGCCTGGACGTGCTGTCCTACGTCGTGGCGCTGGAAGAGGTCTGCTACGCGGACGCAGGTGTCGGCACCGCCATGAGCGTGCAGAACAGCCTGGCCAGCTACCCGATCCTCGCGTTCGGCAACGAGGCGCAGAAGCAGAAGTACCTGCCCCAGCTCGCCAGCGGGGAGGCCATCGGCTGCTACGCCCTCACCGAGCCCAACGCCGGCTCCGACGCGGGCGCCCAGCGGACCCGGGCCAGCAAGCAGGACGACGGCTCCTACGTGCTCGACGGGTCCAAGATCTGGATCACCAACGGCCCGCACGCCGACATCTGCGTCACCTACGCCAACCTCGACCCCGAGCAGCGCCACCGCGCCGTCTGCGCCTACATCGTCGAGACGGCTTGGGACGGCTTCGGCGTGGGCAAGGTCGAGGAGAAGATGGGCATCCGCAGCTCCGCCACCAGCGAGCTGGTGTACGAGGGCCTGCGCGTGCCCGCGGAGAACCTGCTCGGCGAGGAGCGCGAGGGCTTCCGGGTCGCCATGGCCACCCTCGACGGCGGCCGGATCGGCATCGCCGCCCAGGCACTCGGCATCGCCCAGCGCTGCATCGATCTCTCGGTCGAGCACGCCAAGCAGCGCGCCGCCTTCGGCAAGCCCATCTCGCGCCTCCAGGCCATCCAGTTCAAGCTGGCGGACATGAAGGCCAAGGTGGACGCGGCGCGCCTGCTCACCTGGCGGGCTGCCTGGCTGAAGGACCAGGGGCATCGCGCCAGCCTGGAGTGCTCGATGGCCAAGCTCGTCGCGTCGGAGGCGGCGAACTTCTGCGCCTATGAGGCGGTCCAGATCTTCGGCGGATACGGCTACTCCCAGGAGTACGAGGTCGAGCGCCTCTACCGCGACGCTCGGATCACCACGATCTACGAGGGCACCAGCGAGATCCAGCGTGTGGTCATCGCCAAGAACATGCTGGACTGACGGACGCAGGCGAGGGCGCCGGGCCGCGACGTGGCGACCCGGCAGCCCCGCCTCGGCCCGACGACGTCCCGCCCGCGAGTCGCCTCCGACGCGCCCCGTACATGGACCTGTCCCGCCACGAAAGGGCGATGACGGGTGGTGTCAAGCGTCCGCACCGGTGGCGTCTATGCGCGGAATATGCTGCGGTTCTTGCCGCGTCAGATCGAACGAAGTTCGAGCAGCGTCGGGCGAAACCTGTGCGTCTTCGCCCGTTTCGGGCCTCTCCGGGGGCGCACAGGATGCATCGCGGGGCGGGCGTTCTTGGTTTGTGGACAGCTGTGGACTGCGATAGCTTCGCGGGGCTGCACGACTCCTCCGCTGTGGATTCCTCGCATCTCCTTCATCGCACCCTCTCGGTCCGGCCGTCACGGTACGGGGCCGACTCTTGATGCTTGGCGTCCACACTCTGTGGAGTCCAGGCGCCCGGGCACTGCCCACCCACCGCATACGCCCACGGACGTGCCGTGACACGACGCGCCCACACTCGTCGGAAGAACGTGGCGAGCCGCTCCAAGCCAGCATTCCTATCGGGCACCAGCTCCGAGTTCCTCGGCAAGCGAGCCCTGCCGACGATCCTCAAGGAGCGTCCGGTCGTGTTCCTGCTCGGACCCAGCGGGGCCGGAAAGACCAGCGTGGCGCTGCGCCTGGTGCAGCCCAACCACTACTGCAACCGGAACACCCTGGAGGACGCGGTCCTCGAGCGGGTCCGGACCCGGGTGTGGCCCGAGGCGATCCGCGACGCGAAGAACCTGATCCTCGACGGGCCCGTGTGGCTGCAGAACCGGCCGGCGATCGTGCGGATCCTGGGGGAGCTCCTGCGGGAGCGCGCGGCCGAGGGGCGGCGCACCCTGGTCTGCCAGCCGGACCACGACGGCTCGGTCAACCTGCTCATGGACGAGGTCGAGCCCGGCTCGTCGGTGGTGGTCGCCCTGCGCTTCCCCAAGGGCCGCCGCGGCCGGCTGCGCTTCGCCACCCGCCAGTGCGAGAAGATGGCGATCCCGAAGACGGCGGCGAAGGGCTCGGAGGTGATCGAGCCGTGGGGCTATGCCCAGGTGATCGCGTTCCTGGAGGAGTGGGAGCGGAACAACGCGTGAGGCGTAGCCGCGGCGGATGGTGATCCGCTGGCGGGACGTCGCGTTGGTGCGGGCAGGGGAGTGGCGGGGCGGTCTCTGGTCTCTGGCCTCTGGTCTCTGGGCCCAAGACGCTGGTGGTTGGCCGGCACCGTGGTGCGGGCGATGGTTGAAGTCGTCTGCGCGGAGATGGGCGGCCTCCGGCCCATGGCTGGCGCTGCGGGTCACCGTGGTGGAAGCCACGGAATCAGCGCGTTGAACCCCCGTTCGCAGCGGGCCCCAGAGACCAGCGACCAGAGACCGCCCCTCCGATCCCTCGCTCGAAGCCACGCGACGCTCACTCCTCGTCCTCCTCCCGCTCCTCCTCCCCGCCCCGCAGATACCCAAGCCGGAACAGGATCCCCGTCGTCGCGGCGTCCACGTCCTCCAGGTCTCCCATGAGCGCCTTCATCCGGGTCGCCTCGTCCGGCGGGGGGAGGATGAGGGTTCCGGGCACCACGCGAAATGCGTGCACGCCGGGCACGGCGAGGGGAATGTCGGGCTGGAGCGGGGTCGTGTCCGAGCCGCTGCGGACCGCGCCCGCCACCGGCGTCGGGGCGGCGAAGCGCACCAGGATCGTGCCCTCGCCATGGCCGCCGGGGGTGATCGTGACGGCGCGGCGATCGTCTCCCAGTTCGACCGTGGCGATGTCCTCGGGGAGCACGCGCGGCCGTTCTCCCCAGGCCTGGTTGGCGCGGTGCGGGGTGTCGCGCTCGGGGTCGAGGACCAGCACATCCTCGGCCGGGGAGGGGAGCTCGACCGTGACCGGCTCGGGCCCGAGGTGCAGGTGGACGCGCCAGCCTGGTCCGACGACCGCGCCGTGGACCTGGGCCAGCTCGCTGCGGAGGCGCGCGAGCAGGTCGGGATCGGCACCATCGATGAGGTCGTGGCTCTCGGTGGGATCGGTGCTGCGGTCGAAGAGGGCCTCGCGCCCGCTCCCGGTCCACAGGACGTAGGTGTGATCCCCCGAGCGCACCGCCCAGCGCTCCCGGTCGTACATAAGGTGGCCGAGATCGCGGGAGATAGGGGGCAGATCCTCCCCTTGAAGTGCGGGACGCAGGGAGCGGCCATCGAGGCCGTCCCCGGGCAGACCCAGCAGGTCGAGCACCGTGGGCACGAGATCGGCGAGCTCGACCGGGTCGTCGACCCGGCGGCCGTCCTGCTGTCCGGGCTCGCGGATGAGCATGACGGCGTCGTGCAGCTCGGGCTTCAGGGTGTGGTTGTGCTCGAAGGCGCCGTGGTCGAACAGCTCCTCGCCGTGGTCGCTGTGCACGACCACCAGCGTGCGCCCCGGGAGCGCGTCGAGGCCGGCGAACAGGCGTCCGAGCTCCTGATCGGTGAAGGCGACCTCGGCGTCGTACAGGTCGGAGATGTGCTGCTTCGCCTGATCGTCGAGCTTGTCGGCGCGAAGCCAGCGGTAGACCTGGCTGCGCACGAAGCGCCCCTCGCCGATGAGTGGGGAGGGGTCGCGGACGAACGCCTCCTTCTGGGGAGCGGGCGGCAGGTAGGGGAGGTGTGGGTCCATGATGTGCAGGAACAACGCCGCATCCTGGTCCTGGTGCTCCTGCAGCCACGACAGCGCGCGGTCCACCTGCTGATCGGCCCGGGCGGCGGGATCGAGCAGCCAGCGCTCGGCGCCCGCGGTGAAGCCGAAGCGCTGGTTGAGGTGCACGTTGGCGACGATGCCGGCGGTGCGGAAGCCGGCGTCGTCCAGGCGATCGAGGATGACCTCGCTGCCGACCGCATCCAGGGGGCGGCGACCGGTCACCGCCGAGCGGAACGACGGGCGGGTGCGTGGCGCGGGGGTGTCCGCGTCGTCGAACACCGTCGCATCCCTCGCCCAGGCGTCGAGATTCGGCGTTGTCGGGCGATCGTAGCCGTACAACCCCAGCCGGTCCCGCCGGGTGGTGTCCAGGCCGATCCACACGATCCGCCGCGGCTCCTGCCCCGCCTTCGCGCCCACGACGGTGGGGTGGGCGAGCAGGGGCACGTCGCCGGCCACGTCACCCTCGCTGCGCACCCGCAGGGTCACGGTCCTGCCGGCCCAGCGAGACAGATCGGCCCGCAGGGGCTCCCACGAGGACGAGGTCGCAGGCACCCGGGCGCGGGCGACCTCGGCGGGTCCTCCCCCGTCGACCACCTCGACGATCAGCTCCCGGTCGGACTCGGTCCGGCGCAGCCCGTCCTCCACCATGGCGACGGCGGCCTCCAGGCGAGCCCCTGCGGGCACGGCGACGGTCCAGCTGGCCTCGGCGCCCGCGGGCAGGAGCAGGCCCTGGCGGGTCTCCTGGCCAATGGTCCAGGCGAGCGGCGCATAGTCGGCTGGTGCGAGTCCAGAGCGGGCGGGGGAGAGGCGCTCGACCCGGGCGCGCAGACTGGGGTGCTCGACGACCACGCGGGTGGGCGGTCGCTCGGCCGAGAACTGGATCGAGTCGTCGACAATCCGCCAGGTGCCCTGATCGCCGGGCCGGCGGGTGTAGGGGAGGACCTCACCGTCCACCAGGACGCGCATGCCTGGCGGGGGGACGGCGTCGGCGCCGGGCCCGGGCTCGAAGGGGAGCTCGGCCTGCAGGCGTAGATCCAGCTGGCGCGCGGTCCGGCCGGTCGCGCGGACGAAGCGGGTCAGCTCGCTCTGGACCTCGTCCTCGGCTGGCTCGGCGCCGCCCTGGGGCAGCACCCAGGCCGCGTCTGCGGCGGTAAGCCTCAGGATCGGCGTACCACCGGGCACATGGAGGGGTGCTGGAGGTTCGGAAGGGGGGGCGGACGTGCAGCTGGCGAGGAGGATCGCGGCGCTGGCGAGGCGGACGTGCAGGCGCATGCGGGTGGTGTATCCTCCGCAGCCGGGGCAGAGGGCCCCGCAGGAGGGAAGATGAGCGAAGCCCGGTTCGCGGTGGCCACCTTTGTCTACCTGGCCCACGCTGACGGTCACACCCCCGACGACGCCGATCTGGCCGCCCACTGCGCGGCGGTCGCGGCAGCCGAGGACGCAGGCGCGGGGGATGCCGCAGGCGAGGCGCTGGTCTCCCGGGTCGAGGCCCTGCTCGCCGACGCCGACGTCGCCACGGTGCTCGGTCAGCTCTTCGGCGAGTCGCTGCGCACCGACCTCGGCGAGGGCTCTCGGGACGATCGCCTCCACCGGATCCGCGCGTACCAGTTCTCCCGCGGACAGCCCTGGCTCGCCACCATCTACGAGCGCCGCGAAGACGGCACGGTCGCCCCCAGCACCGTGCTGGTCGAGCGCGTCACCGACCTGGTGCGGGTGATGGACCCCAACCCCTGGGACGACGTGCCGGAGGACCGCGCCCTGCCGACCGGCGACTTCCTGGTCCTGTGGGAGCTTGCCGGCTGCCCGGGCTACGCCATCGCCTGACCGGAGGCCTCCGTGGCCGTGCTGCGCTTCACCGGGGCGGGTGTCGTGTCTACGCCCACCGCGGTCCAGATCCGGGTGACCCGGACGCTGCCCGGGCGGCTCGCCGCGGGCGCGCCGATCCCCGATCGCACCCTGTCCGACGAGGAGGTCGAGGCCAACCTGCGCCACTTCGTGGTCGGCCTGCGCGGTCCGCGCTCCCGGGCCTGCGATGCGCTCGTGCTGTCCGGGGTGCGCCTCGGTGAGCGCCATGGGCTCGCCGAGGTGGTGCGCGCCGCTCGGGGTTGGGGACTGCGCCGGGTCAGCCTGCACCTCGGTCGTGACCAGCGTCTGGCGCTCCGCCGCTCGCCGCTCGCCGCCCTGGTCGACGACCTCGCGATCGTGGTGCGCAACGAGCTGGACCTCGGCGACGTGGCCGCCCTGTGCCGCCAGGGCCCCACGGTCACCGCGGTGCTCCCTCTCGACGATGCCGGGCTGGCTCGCCTCGACGGCATGAGCAGCGCGCTCGCCCAGGTCGGGGTGCCCCGGGTCGTGCTCACCTGGCCCCTCTCCGGCGATCCGCCACCCCACGCCGCCACTGTCGCTCCCCGCCTGCCTGCCGCGGTCCAGACCCTCGAGGCCGCCGGCTGCGCGGTGTCGATCAAGGGCCTGCCCTTGTGTGCCCTCGGTCCGCTCGCCCGGGTCGCCGGCCGCACCCGCAACCGCTGGTACGTCGACGCAGCGCACCAGGGCCCCGACGCCCTGTTGTTCTTCCCCGACGTGCTGCGCTTCTCCAAGCTCGATGCGTGCAGGTTCTGTGGCTTGGAAGCGGACTGTGACGGCGCGCCGGCCCGCTGGCTCGCCCTGCGCCGCGCCGGGATGCTCCACCCGGTCGACCGCGCAGATTGACCCTCAAGCCCCGCGGTCCACGGCCGAAGGAGGGGGTCCCACCCCGGTTGCGAATCAATTGGGATACACTCGGCCAGAACCGAGGGGAGCCCACGTGAACAGCCCGAGTTCGCCCCGTCCGGTCCTGTTGATCGTGGACGACGACGAGAACCTCCTGCGCGCGATGCGCCGCACCACCGAGCGTGCCGGCTACCAGGTGTTCGCGGTGACGACCGCGGAGGAAGGCCTCGAGTGCCTCGACGGACACGACGTCGACGTGGCGCTGATCGACCACAACCTGCCGCGCATGAGCGGCGTGGAGCTGATCTCCCGGGCCCGCCAGGACCACCCCGCGACCGACTACGTGCTGTTCACCGCGGTGGGCGACGCCGATCTCGGCTTCCGCGCGCTGCGCTCGGGCGCGGACGGCTTCCTCACCAAGCCGGTCGAGCACCACAACCTCCTCGCCCAGCTGCACCGCGGGGTGCAGGCCAAGCGTCTCCGGGCGGAGAATGCTGATCTTCGCCAGGCGGGCGGCGAGCAGTCCCCGGCGGATCGGCTCCTGCTGGGCAGCAGCCGCGCCATGGTCCGGCTGAAGAACGAGATCCGGAGCTTTGCCGCCACCAACGAACACATCCTCATCCTGGGCGAGAGCGGTGTCGGCAAGGAACTGTGCGCCAAGGCGCTGAACGCCGAGTCTGGCCGGCGGGGCAAGTTCGTGGTCCGCAACTGTGGCGCCCTGACCGCCAGCCTGGCCAACCTGGAGCTGTTCGGCGCCGATCCTGGCGCGTACAGCGGCATGGCCGATCCGACGCGGCCCAAGCTCGGAGCCTTCGAGACGGCCCAGGACGGCATGGTGTTCCTGGACGAGATCGGCGATCTCCCCCTGGAGATGCAGGTGAACCTGCTCCGGACCCTGGAGAACCGCACCTTCACCCGCGCCGGAGGCGTCACCGAGCTGCCCTTCCGGGGCCGGGTCATCGCCGCGACCCACCGCAACCTCGAGGAGATGGTCGCGGAGGGCACCTTCCGCAAGGACCTGTTCCACCGCTTCCAGCTCACCCTGCGCATGCCCCCGCTGCGGGAGCACCGCGAGGACGTCGAGCTGCTGACATGGCAGTTCTTGAGCCAGATCTCCCGCGATCACAACCGCGCCATCGAGTCGGTCACTCCCGAGGCGATGGCGTGTCTGCGCAACTACGACTGGCGGGAGAACAACGTCCGGGAGCTGCGCAATGCCCTGGTCCAGGCGGTGATCCGGGCGCCGGGCACGACGATCGGCATCGCGCACCTGCCCGACAAGGTCCGAGAGGGCGGTGCCAGCGGCCCCCCCGACCCCACCTGGCCGCCTTCGCCCGGACCGCGGCCGGGGCCCACGCCGCCGCCAGCGCCCCCGGCCGGTGGCCTGCACCTTCCCGCGGAGCTGCTGGCCATGGACCACGCCACAGCCAAGGACGAGGCGATCACCGCCTTCGAGACCTGGTACCTGACCCACATGCTGGACAAGGCGGACTGGAACATCACGCACGCCGCCGAGCTGGCGGGCGTGAAACGACCCAACTTCTACCGGCTCATGAAGCGGTACGGGATCGGGACGGACGACGCCTGATCGGCCGATGACTCCGTGAGACGGGGCGTCTCGGGACCGGACAAGCCTCCGTCAAGCACTTCCATGCATACGGCCCGGAGTTATCTGCATGCCCTTGTCGGGGGCCCCGCGGCCCTCCCGAACCTGTCGGAGGTCTCCGTGCTGCCGTTCGAATCCGTCTGTGCCCTCGGGCACGAGCAAGTCGTCTACTGCCACGACGCCGAGAGCGGTCTCCGCGCGATCATCGCCATCCACGACTCCTCCCTGGGCCCAGCGCTCGGGGGCTGTCGCTTGTACGACTACGCCACCGAGGCCGACGCGCTCAAGGACGTGCTGCGCCTGTCCCGCGGCATGACCTACAAGGCCGCGGTCGCCGGGCTCGACCTCGGCGGCGGCAAGTCCGTGATCATCGGCGACCGCAGCATCAAGTCGGAGGCGCTGTTCCGCGCGTTCGGCCGCTTCATCGACAGCCTCGGCGGGCGCTACATCACCGCCGAGGACATGAACACCAACGTCACCGACATGGACACCATCCGCCGCGAGACCCGCTGGGTCACCGGCGTGAACGTGCAGGCCGGCGGCTCCGGTGACCCCTCTCCGGTCACCGCGTGGGGCGTGTTCCACGGCATCAAGGCCGCCCTCGAGGTGGTGTATGGAACGTCGGAGGTCGGAGGCCGCACGGTCGCCATCCAGGGCCTGGGCAACGTCGGATACTGGCTCGCCCGCTATCTCCGAGAAGAAGGGGCCAACCTGGTCTTCACCGACATCGACCGCTCGCGCATCGACCGGGCGATCACCGAGCTGGGCGGCAGCTTCGTCGAGGGCGACCAGTGGTACGAGACCCAGTGTGACGTGCTCGCTCCGTGCGCCATCGGCGGCATCATCAACAGCCGCACCATCCCGCGGGTCCGCGCACCCATCATCGCCGGCGGTGCCAACAACGTGCTCGAGGACGAAATCGCCGACAGCGAGCGCCTCGCCGAGCAGAACATCACCTACGCCCCCGACTACGTCATCAACGCGGGCGGCCTGATGAGCGTGTACGCGGAGCTGCACCAGCTGCCCCACCAGAAGGCGATGGACGACGCGCGCGGCATCTTCGACACCGTCAAGAATGTGCTGGGCAAGGCCCAGGCGGAGGGCACGAGCAGCATCGAGGCCTCCAACCGCATCGCGCAGGAGCGGATCGCCGCCGTGCGCAGCACCAAGCGCCTTTGGACCGGGCGGGTCTGATCCGATCGGATGCGCACGGCTGCGCTGCTGCCGGCCAGATCGCGCTATTCTGGCGGTCGTGCACCTCGCTTGGAGTTCTCTCATGTCAAGCCGCATCCTGCTCTGCGTCGACGGGTCCACCTACAGCCGGGCCGCGGCCAGGGTCGCCATCCAGCTCGCCGCCGCCGAGAAGCAGGCGCACGTCACCGCGCTGCACGTCGTGCCGGTGGTCAAGGCCAGCGGGAACCTGCTGAAGGACATCCCCGGTCGCCTCGGCTTCGAGCCGGCAGTGGTCGCGCCCGAGGTCTACGAGACCCACCTGCGCAGCGGAGAGGACCTGCTCGCCGATGTGGCCCGGGACGCCGAGCAGGCCGGGGTCGAGCTCAAGACCGTCAACGAGGCCGGCGCCATCGCCCCGACCGTCGCCCACCACGCCCGCCACGTCGATCTCGTGGTCATGGGCCTGCGCGGCACGACGGAGGACCAGTTCCCCGGTCAGGGCGGCGGGCACATCGACCAGATCCTCGACCGCATGCTGGTGCCGGTGCTCTTCGTCTCCAAGGACCAGAAGGCGCTGACCGGCATCGCGCTGGGCTACGACGGCTCCGACGGCGCCGCCCGGGCCCTCAAGGCGACCGCCCTGGTGGCCGCTCCGACCGGCCTGCCGGTCCACACCATCTACGTCTCGTCCGACGGCACCGGCGGCGAGGTCCTCGACGAGTGCGGCGAGCTCTTCCCCGAGCTCGACCTGCACAAGCACGTCGTCGTCTCCGACGAGCCCCACACCGCCATGGCCGCCAAGGCCGTGGAGGAGGGCGCCAACGTGCTGGTGGTCGGCTTCCGCGGCCGCAGCAAGGTGAAGGACTTCCTCTACGGCACCGCCGCCGACTACATCCTCATGAAGACCGACCTGATGGTGCTGGTCGCCCACTAGGAGAGCCTGCGGGCCGCGCAGCGAGACCGCTGGACATACCGGGCGACCGCCCGGACTGCCCGACGACTCCCGATCGAGCTAGCTGCACCCGATGCTCGACTCCGCTCCCACTGCCGCCAGCGCTCAGTCCGGCTCCGCCGTGCCCGACATCGCTGCCGACGGCAGCTGGACCATCCACACGGACGTCTTCGACGGGCCGCTGGACCTGCTGCTGTACCTGGTGCGGCGGGACGGCATCGACATCACCCGCCTGCGCATCGCCGAGATCTGCGACGCGTACCTGGCCTACCTCGACAAGCTCAAGCAGCTCCGCCTCGAGGTCGCCGCCGACTACCTGGTCATGGCCGCGACCCTGGTGCACCTGAAGAGCCTGTCGCTCCTGCCCCGCCCGCCGACCCCGACCACCGAGGATGGCGAGCCCGAGGAGGACCCGACCGAGGCGCTCGCCCGCCAGCTGGAGGCCTACCAGAAGGTGCGCGCCCGGGCGGAGGCGCTGGAGGATCGCCCCTGGCTCGGTCGCGAGGTGTTCGGTCGCGAGGCCAGCGAGATGGACCTCGCCGATCGTCCGATCGCGGCGGGGATCGATGCGTTCGGGCTGCTCGACCTGTACTGGGAGCTGCTGTCCAAGCACGCTGCGGGCCCACCGACCCACACCCTGCCCGACGACGGACCGGACCTCCGCGCCTGCTGCGAGGCCGTCATCTCGCACATCGAGGACAACGACGGCCGCGGCGAGCTCGGGGTGGTGCTGCAGAGCCTCACCGAGCCTGGCGAGCGCGTGGTGGCCTTCGTCGCGACGCTCGAGATGGTGCGCCTGCAGTGGCTCGGCCTCGACCAGGAGGAGCACCTCGCGCCGGTGGTGCTGTGGTTCAAGGACCGGGATGCCATCGATCTCGACATGCTCACCGGCGCGATCGTCGGCGAGGAGGACGAGGATGAGGACGACATCGAGGACCTGATGGGAGATCCGGAGTGAGCGGGGACGAGCCGACCGAGCCGGGCATGCAGCTGCCGGAGGACGCACTGGGGCAGCCAGGGCAGGGGAGGGACACCATCCTGCCCCGGGCCCGGCCGGTCCATGAGACGGTCGTGCCGGCGCTCGAGGCCATGCTCTTCGCGAGCGGCGACCCGGTGAAGACCAGCGCCCTCGCCGAGGTGCTGGAGGTCGAGGAGGCGGTGGTCGAGCTGGCGCTCGGCGTGCTGGAAGACCGCCTCGAAGCTCGGGGATCGGGCCTGCAGCTGGCTCGGGTCGCGAAGGGCGTGCAGCTCCGCACCCACCCCCGCCACGCCGAGCTCGTGCTGGGGATCGTCGGCGGGCGGCCGACCCGACTGTCCCGGGCCGCGCTCGAGGTGCTCTCCATCGTCGCCTACCAGCAGCCTGTCACCCGCGGAGACGTCGAGGACATCCGTGGAGTCGCCTGCGGAGCGGTGATGAAGCACCTGCTGGAGCGCGGGGTGCTGCGGGTGGTGGGCCGGCGGGAGGTGCCCGGGCGCCCGCTCGAGTACGGCACCAGCGACGCCTTCCTGGAGCTGTTCGGGCTCGACACGCTCAAGGACCTTCCGACCCTCGCCGAGCGCGCCGCCCTGGAGGAGGACCTGGACGGCGGGGCCTGAGCGCCCGTCCTTGACAGCGCCTCGTGGCCGCGTGACGAGGCGCGCGAACTCACCGTCGGGAGACGGTTCTGCCGACCCCCAGCGCACGAGTCGCTGGCTGGAGGAATCATGAGTCAGGAGACCCAGGCGCTCGCGCGCCTGATCGCTGCGCGTGGCGTGGCATCCCGTCGCAAGGCCGAGGAGCTGATCTTCGAGCGGAGCGTCACCGTCGACGGCGAGGTCGCCGAGCATCC